>NZ_JAHWRG010000020.1:0-37377 GCF_024539785.1 Ochrobactrum sp. BTU2
CGATCTCTCCGGTCTCCAGCTGCAGCGTGCAGCGCGTCACTGTGACATCGCCGAGATTGAACTGGGCGCCTGTTCCGCTCGCACGCCCCCGGATCATGGCCGAACCGTATTCGGGGCGGCGGACCCAATCGAATTTCGGATGCGGTATGGAGCGCCAATGGGCCTCGAGTTCCACGACCGGCGCCTCCGCGAGCAGCGTCATCCACTCTGCCCGCGAATAGCTCGACTTTGCCGCCTTTGGCTGCGGTGTCATCTGTGTCTGTCGATCGGTCACAGGATCTGAACTCCCTCGACCCAGACGTTGCGAACGATCGGTGCTGCATCGATCTCGGTGACGCGCAGGAAGTCGGCGCGGCGCCCGACGGCCAGCTCTCCGCGATCGTCGAGGCCGAAGAGTTCTGCAGGCCGCTTGCTGCCCATAGCCACTGCCGCAGGCAGGTCCGGGCCGTTGGTTTCGCCGGCAAGGGTCCAGATGGCGTAGAGAATGCTCGAGGGAATGTAATCCGAGCAGATGACGTCGATCAGGCCCTCTTGCGAAAGCAGTCTTCCTGAGACATTGCCGATATGCGAACGTCCAGCAACGATGTTGGGGCCGCCGATAATCGTCGTCATGTCGGCGGCGCGTGCCGCCCGTGCCGATTCCAGCGTAATCGGGAATTCCGAGATGGTCATGCCGAAAGCCTGGCCTTCAGCGATATGAGCGGCTGTCGTATCATCGTGGCTTGAGAATTCGATGCCGTGCTGCTTGCACAATGCGACGACTGCTGCCCGGTTGATTGCCGCATGGTCATTCGTATGCGGCGCCGCGGCGATCTGTTCTTCGATGACCTCGTCGGCAATACCCTTGCGTCTTTGCAGTTTCCTGAAACGATCGGGATCGCGATGCGGGCCATCGTCCATCACCGTGACGTAGCGCAAGCTCGCTTCGCCGAGATAGGGCTTCAGAAGCTCGACGAGATCGGCCTCGCGCGTATCGCAACGAAGGTGGAGAAAATGATCGATTTTCAGCAGGCCTGCCTGACGCGCATCGTGAAGCCCTTCGACCATCAGTGGCAGAAGTTTGCGACGATCGGGATTGCCGACGGCGCCGACGATCAGCGAATCGAAAACGGTGGTGATGCCACCTGCCGCAAGCACGGCATCCTGGGTGCGAACGGCATTGACCTTGTTCCAGAACACGCCAGCCCGCGGCATGATCTGCTTTTCCAGATGATCCGTATGGACATCGACAAGGCCGGGGAGGAGATAGTCGCCTTCGAAATCGAGGGCACCGACGTCGGCCGTGCCTTTTCGGGCGATGTCGGAGATCTTGCCGTCCTTGACCTGCATCGAGCCAAGGATGACTTCGGTGCCGGTGACGATCCGGGCATTGGTAATGATTGCTTCCACGTTTCCACACTGCGCGAGCGCCTGTCGGCACGCGCTCCCTGAATTCGAATTTGTCCTAAGATGATCTTGCTTCAGTGACTTCAGGGCTATGGCCACCAGATGATGGTTGGGCGACAGTTGGATGACAAGGGAGTGACGAAAACGGTATGTCTTCTGGAAACATTCCTTCCGACAGAGTGGCCGACACATCTTCGATCTTGACAGCAAGCCGGTTTGGCCGCCTGAAATGTCGTGACTTTTGCCGACCGGGATGCTGTTGAGACGCGCGTTGATGACCACTCTGCCAGATAACAAGGCGACACTTCATGATCGGCGCGGCGCCTCGACCTTGTGGCGCGTCGTCGCCGACACGATCGAGCAGGACATCAAATCGTCACGCTATCGACCCGGCGAAAAATTGCCGACCGAGTTCGAGCTTGCCGAGCGGTTCAGCGTCCATCGAAACACGATCAGGCGTGCCATGGTCGTGCTGCGCGAGCGCGATCTGCTACGTATCGAGCAGGGGCGAGGAACTTTCGTGAAGGAGCGGATGGTCCGCCACCAGCTCGGACCCAAGACCCGCCTAACGACTGCGCTGAAGGATATCGAACGTGTCAGTGAACGCCGCTATCTCGGAACAGAACGGGTAAGAGTTACCAATGAGCTAGCGCGCGATCTGCGTATGCCGCGCAACCGTTTCGTCCGGCGCGTGGATACGATGACTGTGGTCGACACGATCGTCGTCTCATTGACCGCAAGCTATTTTCCGTTACCGCGTTTTGAAAAGATCGAAACCATTATCGAGGAAACGGGCAGCTTCAGCGAGGCATGGAAGCGCCTTGGCGTGCAGGAATATCGTCGCCACGAATCCCGGATTTCGGCGGTTGCGCTCTCGAAGTTGGATGCCGAGTTGCTGTCGATGTCACGTGGCCAGCCGGCAATCTTCGTAACGAATATCAATATCGACGAAGAAGGGCTGCCGATCGTCGTTTCATTTACGCGCATTGCTCCCCAACACATGGAACTCGTCGTCCGCTTCGACTGACGACGCGACAAACCGCACGCATTCCAGGATTCCATGAGACTCTCGAGAGCCTTGCGCGCGAATCCGAAGGGTATGAATCCGAAATTCATACCGTAGGTGTCTCCGATCTGTCATCAAACTGACGTCGATCTGTTGCCGTGAGGCGATTGAGCTAGCCTCGAAAACGCAGAGTGAAAAGGGCAGGGCTGACGCCGCCTACTCGGCACGATATCTAATCAGAGTATTGAATATGGCTGCAATAACGATCGACCATGTGCAAAAGTCGTTTGGGTCGACCTCGGTTCTCAGGGACGTTTCGCTCTCGATTTCAGACGGGGAGTTTCTGACGTTGCTGGGTCCGTCGGGATGCGGGAAGTCGACGCTTCTGCGGATCCTGGCCGGTCTCGACGTTCAGACGGGCGGCTCGCTGTCGATCGGGGATCGCGTGGTGGACGGGGTGCGACCGAAGGCGCGCGACGTGGCGATGGTGTTTCAGTCCTACGCCCTCTACCCGCACATGACGGTTACGGCTAATATGGCGCTGCCTTTGCGCATGCGGCGCTTGTCGGCGTGGCAGCGTCTGCCGCTGGTCGGCCGGTTCCTGCCCGGCACGAGGGCGACCGTTGCTGCGATCGAGGATGATGTTGCGCAGACCGCCGAGGCCCTGGGTATCGGCCATCTCCTCGATCGCAAACCCGGACAACTGTCGGGCGGTCAGCGCCAGCGCGTCGCCGTCGGTCGTGCGATGGTGCGCCAGCCGGCCGTGTTCCTGATGGACGAACCGCTGTCGAACCTCGACGCCAAGCTGCGCGTTCAGATGCGCGCCGAGATCAAGGAACTGCACAAGCGACTGGGCGTCACCTTCGTCTACGTCACCCACGACCAGTCGGAAGCGATGACCATGTCGGATCGTGTCGCGGTGATGCTCGACGGCGAACTGCTGCAGGTCGCGCCACCGCAGGAGATCTATGCCGACCCTGAGGATCGTCGTGTGGCCGAGTTCATCGGCTCGCCGAAGATCGGCATTCTCGAAGCGACCGTCGAGGAGCCGGGCGTGGCGATGACCGCGGGCACGGTGTTCTTCATCCCCGGTGAGATCGCGTCGGGCAGCAAGATCGCGCTCGGCATTCGCCCGGAAGCCTTCTACCTGACCGACAATCACGGCCCGAACGTCCTGACCGGCGCGGTCAAGCTGGTCGAGCATATGGGTTCCGACCTGTTCGTCCATCTCGACGTGCCCGGCCAGTCCACTCCGGTCATTGCCCGGCTTCTGGCCGAGCGTGCTCCGCATATCAACGAAGGCCAGACGCTGCATCTCGGCGTCAAGCCGGAGCGGCTTCTCCTGTTTGCAGCCGACGGCCGGCGCATCCGCTCGGCATCCGGCGTTTCGGCTTCGGCGGCTGACGCGAAGATCCTGCCGCTCAAGGAGCGGATGTGATGAGCCTTGCTGCTTCCGCCCCGGCCGATCAGGCCGCCTTGTCCGCACAGGCACAGAAGCGGCTGCGGCGTCATCGTCTGGCCGAGATCCTGTCGGCCTGGTCGCTGGCCGGCCCGGCGCTTTTCTTCCTCGTTTGCCTGTTCTTCCTGCCCGTATTTGCGGTCTTCGCCATTGCGCTCACCGACTGGCAGTTCGGTGCAAGCTCGATGTCCTTCGTCGGGTTTGCGAATTTCAGGGAAGTGTTCTCGGATGAAGGCTTTCGTGCCTCCTTCGTCAACACGCTCGTCTATGTGGCGATCGTCGTGCCCGGCACGATCCTGCTCGGGCTGGTGATTGCGCTCTTGATCGAGAGCGGCAAGTCGGCCCGCGCCTTATACCGCGCCATCCACTTCCTGCCCTTCATGGCGACCCTGACAGCGATGGCGATCGCCTGGGAGGCGCTGCTGCATCCGACCATCGGCCTCGTCAACCAGACGCTGGCCGGCCTCGGCATTCCGACCGCCAACTGGCTGCGCGACGAGGGCACCGTGCTGCCGGTGCTCGCCATGATCGGCATCTGGCAGAACCTCGGCTACGCCATGGTTCTGTTCCTTGCCGGCTTGAAGTCGATCCCGCAGGACCTCTACGATGCCGCCGATATCGACGGCGCCGACCTTTGGCTCGACCGGCTTCGCACCGTCACCCTGCCGATGCTCGGGCCAGTTACCATGTTCGTCTTCATCGTCGTGGCGCTCAAAGCCTTCGAGACCTTCGACACCGTGCAGATCCTCACCCAGGGCGGGCCGGGCCATGCCTCCGAGATGCTGCTCTTCACCCTCTATCGCGAGAGCTTCCAGTATCTGCGCACCGGCTATGGCGCATCCGTCGCCGTCGTCTTCCTTATCATCGTCGTCCTCCTGACGCTGATCCAGGCGCGGGTGATGGACAAGAAGGTTCACTACCAATGAGCATGTCCCGTTCCGCCCGCGACCTCGCCGCATCGGCCGCGATCTCCCGACATGCCGTGCTGCTGATCACCAGCGCGCTGATCCTTATCCCCTTCGTGTGGATGGTGTCGCTGTCGATCAAGCCGCCGGGCGAGATCTTTCGCGCGTCCTTTTCCTTCTGGCCCAATCAGTTCTACGGGATCGAGAACTATACCAAGGCGCTGACCGATGCGCCGCTGCCGCAATACATGCTGAACGGCATCATCGTCTGCGGCTCGATCGTCATCCTGCAGGTGCTCGTCTGCGCGCCGGCGGCCTATGCACTGGCCAAGCTTGACTTCCCCGGAAAGAACCTGTTGTTCGCCATGGTGCTGATCGCGCTGATCCTGCCGCATGAGGTTCTCTCCCTGCCGCTGTTCATCCTCGGCTACCAGATCGGCATTCTCAACACCTACGGTGCGTTGATCTTCCCCTATGTCGTCTCGCCCTTTGGCATCTTCCTGTTCCGGCAGTTCTTCAAGACCATTCCCGACGACGTGGTGCATGCCGCACGCCTGGATGGCCTCTCGGAGCTTGCCATCGTCTGGAAGATCATGGTGCCGATGGCCCTGCCGGCCATCATCGCCTTCGGCATCTTCTCGGTCGTCGGGCACTGGAACAGCCTGTTCTGGCCGCTGATCGCCGTGCGTGACCAGAACCTCATGCCGCCGCCGCTCGGCATCATGGCTTTCAAGAACGAGGAGGCCGGCAACGATTACGGCCCACTGATGGCCGCATCCACCATCGTCGTCGCTCCCCTGATCGTCGCTTTCCTTTCCGCTCAGCGCTGGTTCGTCGAAGGCCTCACAGGCGGAGCGGTCAAGTGACATCGCACCTCGCAACAGGAACGGCGGCGGCTAAGAATTTCGCACCAGCCACGGCCGGAGAACCGCGCTTTGCGATCTATTACACCACGCCTGCCAGTCATCCCCTGACCAGGGCAGCGGAGACGTGGCTCGGCCGCAGTGCGTTCCATCGGCTGCCGGACGTCAGGATCAAGAACGACGGTGATGATCAGGATGCGTTGATCGGTGAGCCGAGGCGCTACGGCTTCCATGCGACGCTGAAAGCGCCGTTCCGGCTGGCCGACGGCATCGGCACCGAGGAGCTTGAGGCAGCGCTGTCGCGCTTTGCCGGCTGCACCCGGCCATGCCCGATCGGACCGCTGCGTGTCGGCCTTCTGGCGGGCTTCTTCGCGCTCATCCCGATCCAGCCGATCATCCGGGTGCGCACCTTCTCGGCAAGTGTGGTCGAGGCCTTTGACCGGTTTCGGGCACCGTTCGACACTGCGGAACTGAAACGCCGCAAGCTCGACCGCCTCGACGACGACGAGGCCGAGCATCTGGTGCGCTGGGGCTATCCCTACGTGTTCGACCGGTTCCGGTTCCACATGACATTGACGAACCCCGTCGGTTCGAACGACCGCGCCGCGCTGCAGGCGGACCTGGCAGGCCGTTTCGACGGCCTGCTCGACGAGGATTTCGCGATCGACGCCCTGACCCTATTCGAGCAGCCGCATCCGCAGGCCGACTTCGTAGCGCGCCGCCGTTTCCCGCTCAATCCGGGAGCGCCGCTATGAATTATGGACCTGACAATGGTGGCCGTCTCGTCCTGATCGTCGGCCCGAGCGGCGCCGGCAAGGACACCTTGCTCGATATCGCCAAGCGAGAGCTGGCAGAGGACAAGCGGATCCGCTTCGTGCAGCGCACCATCACCCGGCCCGCATCCGTGGGGGAGGATCATCTCCCGATGGACGAGGCCAGCTTCGAGGAGGCCGCAGGGCAGGGGGCGTTTGCCCTGCACTGGGCGGCCCATGATCTGCAATACGGCCTGCCCGTCGTCATCGACCGGTGGATCGCCGACGGCGATGTCGTCGTCGCCAACGCATCGCGCGCCATGCTCGGTCCGGCTCGGCAGCGATATCCTGGCCTGATGATCATTAATATCACCGCCGATCCCGAAATCCTCGCAAAGCGACTTGCACAAAGGGGACGGGAAGACAGCGATGCGCAGAAATCCCGCCTCGGTCGCAGCAAAGCAATCTCCCCCGATCTTGGAGACGTCGTCATTATCGACAACTCCGGAGACTTGGACGTGGCTTCCAGGCAGCTGATGGCGCTCATTCAATCGGTCCGGGCCGAACGCCCCGATCAAGGTCGGAACTAGATATGGCAAACACATTCAACCTCGATATCGATCTCGACGGCGAAGGCCGCCAGGACGGTTACCTGCGGGTGAAGGCTTCCAGCGAACATTCGCCGTTTGGCATGGCGATGGTGCCGATCACCTCGTTCAAAAGTGGCGCCGGGCCTTGCGTTCTCGTGATGGGCGGTTGCCACGGCGACGAATACGAGGGGCAACTCATCGCAAGGGCGCTTCTGGGCAAGCTCGACCTGTCAGACGTGACCGGCCAGCTGATCGTCATGCCGTCAGCCAACCCTCACGCCGTTGCTGCGGGGCGACGTTATTCGCCACTTGATGACGGCAACCTCAATACGGCGTTTCCAGGCAGCACCACTGGTACTTCGACCCAGCGCATTGCGCATTTCATCGAGACGGTCCTGTTGCCACGGGCCGATCTCGTTATCGATATGCATTCCGGTGGCACGCCGGTCGATTACATTCCATCGGTGATGATTTCGAACGCCGTAGAAGGCGCCCGGCGTCAGAGGCTGATCGAGCTGGTCAGAACCTTCGGCCTTCCCGTCGCTTTCTTCGTCGATGACGAGGACCAGACACCGTCCAGCGTCATTGGCGCATGCGACCGTACGGAAACCTTGAACATCACTTTGGAAATTGGCGGCGGCGGTTCGGTCGCCCGCGATCAGCTCGATGTCGGCATGGCAGGCCTTCTACGTACTCTGGAAAAGATCGGTGTACTGAACTCGACCTCGCAAGAGGAGCCCGGAGATGTCGCCTTCATGCGGCGATTGCCCGTCAGTGCAACGATCTGTGCCCCCGAGAGCGGTTTGTTCGAACCGATAGCCAAACTGGGTGAAACTGTTGAGCGAGAGCAACTTGCCGGCCTCCTTTATCATCGGGAGGCGCCGTGGCGCGAGCCGCTCCGCGTGGTTTTTCCTGAAGCGGGACTTGTGCTCTGCCGTCGACTGCCAGTGATGGTCGATATGGGCGCAGGTCGGCGTTGTCACGTAAACCTGTATTGCAGTTGCCTGCGTTTTGGGTTGGGCGTAAATTTCGGCGATGCAGACACCAGATATCAGTTTCAAGCGTCATCGTTTTCCGCCACAGGTCGTTGCTCACGCAGTTTGGCTTTACCTGCGGTTCAATCTGAGCCTGCGTGAAGTTGAGGAAATGCTGCTCGAGCGTGGTATCGACGTTTCCTATGAGACGGTCCGCCGCTGGATCGCCAAGTTCGGACCCCAGATCGCTCGCAACTTGCGGCGACGGCAGGCCCGCCCCGGCGACGTTTGGTTTCTGGACGAAGTCGTCGTGAAATGCGCTGGAGAAAAGTTCTGGCTCTGGCGCGCGGTCGATCAGCACGGCATCGTTCTCGAAGAAATTTTGCAGAAGCGACGCGACAAAAGGGCAGCCAAGCGCCTGCTGGTGGCGTTGATGAAACGCTATGGCTTTGTTCCCAAGCGGATCATCACCGATAAGCTGCGCTCCTACGGCGCAGCAAAGGCGGACGTGGCACCTGGCCTCGACCATTGGTCGCACAAGGGCCTCAACAATCGGGCTGAGAATAGCCATCTGCCGTTTCGAAAACGGGAACGAGCCATGCAGGGCCACCGATCACCAGGAGCATTGCAACGGTTTGTTTCCATGCACTCCGCTACCCGCAATTGCTTTTCAGTTCCATCCCGCCGCCGTGCCGCACAAACAATTCGCTACCATCGCTTCGAAGCGCTCGACGCATGGAAAATCGCGGCCTGCATCGTCTGAAAATTCTGGAACGCCCCGCCCGTCTTAGCCTGCCGTACTTACCGTGACAACGCCCTTCGCCGAACGGCCCTTCGGCCAGCTTTCCGGCGGCGAGCGGCAGGTCGTGCTGCTTGCCCGGGCGCTGGCGACGGAAGCGAAAGTGCTGGTGCTCGACGAGCCGGCCGCCTCGCTCGACCTTGCCAATCAGGACCTTCTGCTCGGCGTCCTCATGCGCCTGCGGCAGGCGCGCGGCCATACGATCGTCTTTACGACCCACCATCCGCAGCACGGCCTGTTCCTCGCGGACCGGGCGCTGATGATGCATGCCGGAGACGAGGTCCGTTATGGCCAAGCCTCCGCGATGATGACGGACGGGGAACTCGCCCGTCTCTATGGCGTGCCGTTTGCCCGCCATACCCCCGGCCCCGGCCGGCCCGATGTCGTTTCCCCGATCTTCGGGGCGGCGGCCCTTCCATGATAACCGCAAGACAGGAGCCAATCTTGGACACGATCACCTATCTCGAAAACGGCGAAACCTTCACCGTCAGCTTTGCCGAACTCCTGAACTATCACGGCACCACCTTTCCGGGCGGCGTGGCGCATGGCCTGAAGGTGATGCAACGCGCCTTTCCGCTGCTCGACGAGGGCCGGCCGATCGAGCGCCGCGAGGTGCGCATCGATACGGCGTTTCCCGGCCCCGGCGGCCGCGACGCCATCGAATTCGTCACGCGCGCGCTGACCGATGGCCGCTACCATGTCGACCGGTCGCTGGGCTGGGAGGGCATCGAGGAAAGCCCGAAGGGGAAGTATTATTTCCGCTTCAGCTATCGTGGCACCGTGGTCGAGGTGACGATCCGGCCCGGCCATGTGCGCGGCGAGTTCATCGAGCTTGCCCGCAAGGAAGGTCGCTCAGCCGAGGAAGAAACCCGCCTTGCCGCGCTGAAGCGCGAAATGCGCGACCGTCTCGTGCCGCTTGCGCCCGAGGATGTCTATGACGCCAAGGTCAGCCGTGCCTGAGCACTGTTCCACCGAGGGCGGGCGGCGTGAATGGATGGGTGTGCTTGCCCGCGCGCCCATCGATCTCCTGAGATCGGCCTTCGACGGCAGCCGGCAGCGCCACTTGGCGCGCCGGCTTGTCGGACCCGAGGTCGGCCTTCTCCAGTTGCGTGCGAAAGCACCCGTAACGGGAACGCCCTTCCATCTCGGCGAGGCGACCATGACGCGCTGTGTCGTGGAGATCGATGGTCGGCGCGGTTATGCCGTGGTGCTTGGCCGCGATCCGGAGCGGGCGGAGCTTGCCGCCTTCTTCGACGCGCTGCTGCAAGATCCGCAGTCCCGCGCCTTGCTCGCATCGGAACTGCTGCAGCCGGCCGAAGACGCCATCATGGCGCGGCGATGCCGCAAGGCCGAGGAGGCGCAGAAGACGACGGCGCATTTCTTCACCGCGGCGAGACAAGGAAGTGCACCGTGAAAATCGAGATAGACCAGCGAGGCGCGGACCGCATCCACGAGGACCAGCGCGCATTCCGCCGGCTTCTGGAAGCCTTTTCCTACCCCGGCAAAGTCGTCGTCCTTGCTGAAGGCCAGGCGGCGCACGCGGTCGTCCTGTCAACGCTGGCCGACACCACGACACCGCTCTGGATCGACGAAAGCTTCGCGGATATCCGGGATCGCGCCGTCGCGGCACGGTGGCCGATGGCGGATCGAGCCTCCTGCACCTTTGCGCTCTGTCGTGGCGAGATGCTGGATCGGATCGATGTCTTTCCGAAGGGGACCCCGGCCGACCCGCATCTTTCCGCCACCGTCATTGCGGAGGTCACGGGCCTTTCGGGTGGCGCGGCGCTCAACCTTTCGGGGCCGGGAATCGGACCCGGGGCCCGCACCTTCGCCCCCCTTGGCCTGCCGGCGACGTTTCTCGCGCAATGGACGTGCAACAACGCTGCCTATCCGCTCGGCGTCGACCTCATTCTGACGGCGGGAGATTGGTGCGCCTGCCTTCCCCGTAGCGTGAGGCTGGAGATATCCGATGTACGTTCCCGTTAAGGGCGGCGAGGCCGCTATCGCTGCAAGCCTTGATGCGCTGGCGCGCAGGCGTCGGGGTGATCCCTCCGTGCCGGAACTCACGGTCGCCCAGATAGGTGAGCAGATGCGGGGTGCAGTCGACAGGGTGATGACCGAAGGCGCGCTCTATGATCGGGATCTTGCTGCCCTGGCGCTGAAACAGGCACAGGGCGACGTGGCGGAGGCGACGTTTCTGCTGCGCGCCCATCGTGCGACCTTACGGCGCATGGGCCATAGCGCGCCCATCGATTTTTCGACCATCCGCCACGACCGGCATATCTCCGCCACAGTGAAGGAATTGCCGTGCGGCCAGATCCTGGGTGCAACCTACGACTACACCCACCGACTGCTCGATTTCTCGCTCATGGAGGAGGCGGCCTCTTTGCCTCTTCCCGAGGAGGTTGCGAGCACTCCATGCGCGCCTCCCTCATCCCGCTGCCGCGATCGCCTTCCCGGGGAGAGTCAGGAGCGGGAGGAGGCGCCGGTCGACATCACGCGGGTGCCGCTGCGTCCTCCCTACGGTGCATCCGAAACGCTCGGCCATCTGGTGCGAGGCGAGGAAGGCTTCCTGACGGGCATTGCCTATACGCGCCTTCGCACCGCCGGCGCGTCCCATCCCTATGTCGAGGAGCTTTCCGCGGGGGAAGTCGAGGTTTTCGTCGAGCTGGAGGATATCGGCCTCACCGTCTCTGTCGGCGATATCGAGGTGACGGCCTGCCGCATGGTGGCCCCGGTACTCGACGGGCGGCAATCGCATCTGTCCCCGGGTTTCGGCGTTGCCTTCGGCGCCAACGAGCGCAAGGCCGTGGCGATGGCGACAGTCGATCAGGCGCTGAAATCCGGGCTCGACCCGGACCTGGTGCTGACGCATGGCGACGGGGTCGAGGCGAGCGGCTACGTCTCGCATCTCAAGCTGCCGCACTACTCCGATTTCCAGGCCGATCTTGAAACGATCCGGAGGCTTGCCTGCGATGACTGAGACCTTCGCCTATCTCGATGAAGACAGCAAACGCTCCGTTCGCCGTACCATTCTGAAGGCACTGGCCGTTCCCGGTTACCAGGTGCCCTTCATCGCGCCGGAAATGCCGATCGCCTATGGTTGGGGTGTTGGCGGCATGGTCGTGACCGCAAGCCTCATCGGTGCAGACGACCGTCTGAAAGTGACCGACCACGGCTCCGACGAGACCGTGAATGCCGTCAGTATCCGCGCCTTCTTCACGCGCACCGCCTTCGTTGCCACCACGACCCTGACCCGTGAGGCAACGCTGATCCAGGTCCGCCAGCGCGTGCCCGAGGCGATGCTCGCCGAGGGACAGGTCGTCGTCTACCAGGTGCCGCGGCCGGACCCGCTGCGCGCCTTCGTCAATTCAGCCGGCGAGGCGGCCCGCATGCACGCGGCATCTGACTATGGTCGGGTCTATACGCGGCTCTTCGAGGAAAGGACGGGAAGCGGCAGCGTCGCCCAGCCCGGCTATGACTATCCCGTCATGGTGGAAGGTCGTTATCTGATGTCACCTTCTCCTATCCCCAAGCGCGACAATGTCCGCCTCGACAATTCACCGGCCATCCAGATCTTCGGCGCGGCGCGCGAACGCCGGCTCTATGCGCTGCCACCCTATACGCGCGTGGAAAGCATCGCCTTCGAGGACGTTCCCTTTGACCCCAGTCATCCCTCGGACGGACGGCAATGCGTGATATGCGGGTGCGCCACGAGCCATCTCGACCACCTTCTCCTCAACGACGACGGAACGAGCGAATGGGTCTGCTCCGACACGGAATGCTGTGCCGAGCGTGCGGAGGAAGCCGCCAGTGCCTGATCTGCCGCAGCCCCTCCTGACGCTTGACCACATCTCCTTCGGCGGGCGCATCGTGCGAGGTGCTTCGCTTTCGCTCTATCCAGGCGAGGTTCTTTGTCTCGTTGGAAAGTCCGGCGCGGGAAAGTCGACGCTGCTGCGCACGGCGGCCGGATGCCTGCCTCCGACGAAGGGTCGGGTCCTGCTCTCCGTCGATGGGGAGACGCCGCTGTCTCTCTATGATCTGCCGGAGCAGGCCCTCGTCTCGCTCCGCCGCCGGCGGCTCGGCTTCGTCGCTCAGGATGCCCGCGAGACGCTCGACCTGGCCGCGAGCGCCGCCGCCAACATCGCTCAAACGCTCTTCGACAATGGCGAACGCCACTTCGGCCGAGCCTTGGAGGCAGCACGGCACTGGTTTGCGGCACTGGACCTTGATGAAGCGCGGATGCGTGACCTGCCGGGTGTGTTTTCAGGCGGCATGCAACAGCGGCTGCAAATCGCTCGCGCGCTCGTGCACGAGCCGGACATCTTGTTCCTGGACGAACCGACGACGGGCCTCGACACGTCCGCCCAGGCGCGGCTCCTGAGGCTCTTGTCCGAACTCCAGCGCCGGACGGGCGTGGCGATGCTCCTCGTGACCCACGACTTGCGCATAGCACGACTCCTCGCGCACCGCGTCATCGTTCTGCACGAGGGGCGGATCGTCGAGGAAGCGCCGCCGGACCGATTGGTTACCGATCCCTCCCATCCAGCAAGTCGCGATCTCGTCGCGTCGATGATTTGAGTGTTCGAATGACGATCCTGTGTGTCGAAGGCCTTGCGAAACGTTATGGCGACCGGACAATCGGCCCGGCGACCTTCACGGGGCTCTGTGGTCATTTCTACATTAATACACGCTAAGGGCATTTTGCAGGTGACGGGAAACACATGATTTCCGCTCACCGTGATCGCGGGGCAAACTGGCCACGCAATAGGGCCATTTTTTGCGCGACAAACCCTGTCGGAATGTTAGGCTGTGCGGCAACACCTGATTTGAGGTTTGTCGCACATGTTGATCGGTTACATGCGGGTATCGAGTAGTGACGAGCGCCAGTCGGTTGCCTTGCAGCGCGATGCCCTGCTCGCGGCCGGGGTCGATGAGCGCCATCTCCATCAGGATCGCGCTTCCGGAGCGCGTGATGACCGGCCGGGTCTGAAGGCATGCCTCGGCGAATTGCGCGAAGGCGATGTCCTGGTCGTCTGGAAGATAGATCGGTTAGGCCGGTCACTCTCCCACTTGATCCGCATCGTCGAGGATTTGAAGGAACGTGGTGTCGCCTTCCGATCTCTCACGGAGGCGATCGACACCACGAATTCGCACGGCGCGTTTCTGTTCAACCTGTTCGGCTCGCTTGCAGAATACGAGAGAGTGCTGATCACCGAGCGGGTCAATGCCGGCCTGGCGGCGGCTCGCCGACGTGGCCGTAAGGGCGGGAGACCTCCAACGATCGATGCGGAAAAGGTCGAGCAGGTTCTAGCTGCTTTGGAAGCTGGCGCCAGCAAGGCGTCCGTGTGCCGGACGTTCAAGGTGGCGCGCTCGACCTTGATCGACACGTTGAAGCGGACTGGATGGACAGGCCCCGGCAAGACCGGCACGCCCGAAACCGTAGTTTGACGAGTGACCGTGGCTGATGGCGTTTCTCGATGAGCAATCGCGTGCCGTTTTATTCGAACCACCCGAAGCTTATGAAGATGCGCAAGCGCGCTATGCACTGACTTCCGAGGATATTGTCTTCGTCAAGGAACATCGCCGGTCGCATAATCGGCTTGGCTTTGCGATCCAACTCGCACTGGTGCGTGATCTGGGCCGTCTGCTGCGAATAGGCGAAGTTCCACCTCAGGCGGTTGTCTCTGTTGTCGCCGACCAGCTGGGCATCGACCCTGCAGTGTTCGAGTTCTACGCCCAGCGCGACGAAACGCGCCGGGAACACGCGCGCGAGATCGTCTCTGCACTGGAGCTTCAGCCTGTCCGGACGAGTGACTATCGCGAGTTGATAACGGCGGCGGCACGCGAGGCGGCGGCCACTGAACAAGGTGCGCCGATCGCCAAGGCCGTGATCGAAGCCTTGAAGGAACGAAAGTTGCTCGTTCCTATGCCGGAGCTGCTGATCCGTCTGGCACTGGCCGGCCGGGCGGCGGCGCGTCGACAAGCCTATCGCGAATTGATCCGGGATCTGGAGCAGCCTTCGATCGAGGCGCTTGATCAGCTCCTCGCTGAGCGGGCCGGCGATCGGAGCCACCTTGGCTGGATTGCGGAAGCACCTGAAGGGGCGAAACTGAAGAACCTCAAAGGCTTGATCGCCCGCCTCGAGGTATTGCGCTCAGCCGCCATTCCCGACGACCGTCGCAAGACGATCCATGCCAATCGCTACGGCATCATCGCCAGGGATGCACGCATTCTGCATGCCCGGGAGATACGACGCCTGACATCCGAACGTCGCTACGCCACGCTGGCCGCCTTCGTCATCGAGAGACAGGCGTCGATCACCGACCTGACGATCGACATGTTCTGCAAAATGATTGGGAGCAACCGCCGCAAGGCCGAGATCAGCCGCACGGAACGCCGGCTAAAAGAGGCCGAGGTTCTTGATGGGGTGGCGCTTGAGCATCTCAAGCTCGGCGAGGCGCTTCTGGCCGCTCGTGCGAGCAAAACCGATCTTGCATCGGCGATCGCAGCCTCCCTCGGCTGGGACGGATTGGTCGCCAGCATGGCGGCAGCCAGATCTGTCGTCCACCCTGATCGCAGTAACGAATTCGACGAGCTCATCAAGCGGCACAAATCGTTGCGCAAGCTGGGCAGACTGATGTTCCGCACGTTCTCGTTCCGGTCGTTTCGTGCTGATGATCCGATCCTTGTAGCAGTGGACCATCTGCGCGCGCTCTATGGCGGCCGGAAATTGCCGGCGCAGGTGCCGCTCGCCTTTCTGACCCGCAAATGGCGACGCTGCGTGCGCCCGAACAGTGCCGATATCGACCTGCGCGCCTGGGAAGTGGCGGTCCTCGTTCACCTGCGAGAGCGTCTGAGGGCCGGTGACATCTGGGTCGAAGGCAGCCGGGCATGGCGCAGTTTCGAGGATTATCTTCTGCCTCGGCCGATCTTCGAGCTGATGCGCGCCGAGGGGCGGCTCGGGCTCGCACTCCCCGACAGCTTTGCCGAATGGCGAGCAGAACGGACCGCCACGCTCGATGCGAAGCTGAAAGAGCTGGCAAAGGCGGCGGCTGCCAATGCTATTCCGGATGCAGCGATTTCCGACAAGGGCCTGTCGATCTCGCCGATCCGCGAGGAGGAGCGCGACAGCATCGTCGCGCTCAGCCGCCGACTATATGTTCTGGTGCCACGGATCAGGATCACCAGCCTGCTTGCCGAGGTGCAAAGCTGGACCAAATTCCTCGACAGCTTCACGCATTATCGTACCGGTGAGACGGCAAACGACGAGGCAGCGCTGATGGCAGCGATCCTTGCCGACGCCACCAATGCCGGAGCCGAACGTATGGCGGAAAGCTCACGCGGCGTCACGATCCACCAGATGATGCTGATGGTGGACAGGCATATGCGATCGGAAACCTACGCCACGGCGACCGCCGTGCTGGTCGATGCGCAGCAGGCCCATCCCTTTGCCGCGATCTGGGGTGACGGCCATATCTCCTCCTCGGACGGACAGTTCTTTCCGGCTGGCGGGCGTGGCGAAGCCAGCCTCGACTACAATGCAAAATACGGCAAGCGACCGGGGGCGTCGATCTATGGCTTCCTGTCCAACCGTTTTGCTTCCTTCTTCTCCCGCATGATCCAGGCATCCGAGGGCGAAGCCCCCTACGTTCTCGACGGCCTCCTTCACAACGAAAGCTCCGTCGAAATCTATGAGCACGCAACCGATACCGCTGGCGCCACCGAAACGACGTTCTCCATGTTCCACGCCTTTGGCTACAGGCTCATTCCCCGTATCCGCAATCTCGGCAATCGCAGGCTCTTTGTCATTGATCGCGATCCGGCTTACGAACCGCTCGACGCGCTGATCGCTGGAACCGTCAACATGGATGTCGTCGAGCACCACTGGGATGAGGTCTTGCGGCTGAAGGCTTCGATCGCTGCAGGTTTGGTGCCGCCTTCCGTCATCCTCAAGAAGCTGGCAGCGTCGCCGCGACAAAACCGGCTGAACCAGGCCCTGCGCGAAATGGGCCGGATAGAACGCTCGATCTTCATCTGCGACTGGCTGCTCGATACGAAACTGCGCCGCAGATCGCATGCGATCCTCAACAAGGGTGAAAGCCGTCATGCTCTCGCACGCGCCATCTTCCTCCACCAGCTCGGCGAATTGCGCAACCGCGTCGCCGAAACCATGGCTTACCGCGCGTCCGGTCTTAACCTCGTCGTCAACGCCATCATCCTGTGGAACACTGTCTATCTCAGCCGTGCTGTCGATTATATCAGCAGTCAGGGTATTATCATTCCGGACGAGCTGCTCTCCCAGGTCGCACCACTACCATGGGCGCATATCGCGCTCACCGGCGACTACCTCTGGAACGAAATTGACCGACCCCTCGAACGCTTCAGGCCAATCCGGGCTAACCGCTTCAATCCAAACAACTTCAAATTCCCTTAGCGTGTATTAATGTAGAAATGCCCACGGAGCCCCGAAATGGCCGGTCTCGATCCGAACAACTTCTCAGCCCACGGCCTGCGGTCGGGTTATCTCACGGAAGCGGCCAATCGCGGCATTCCTCTGCCTGAGGCGATGGAGCAATCACGACACAGATCCGTCCAGCAAGCTTCTGAATACTACAACAGCGCCACCAGGCGCAGTGGCAGGGCCGCAAGGCTGATGGATTGAAAAGCTCAAGAAAACTGGCGATGGCTGAATGGCTTAAACAAAGCAGTCTCCGACAAATCCGGGGCTGTTCAGATCGACCCGACGGTCCCGACGACGAAAGCCATCAGCGCCATGTCAAGCCAAGGTCCTGTCACGGTTAAGAAGAGCGCCATTTTGCCGTTCCCATCGGAAGCAAACCGCGCATCACGATGAGCAACGACAGCATCCGCAGCGATAGGCAGCTTACATCTCAACTGCAGATTGGCATTGCCCGAGGAGTGGTGGTCCCGTGCAGTTTTGAGGATCAAGGCCGTGTCATCGCTACGTCATACGCATGCGCTATCCATGATTCATTCGAATGAATCATGGATAGCGCATGCAGAGAGACACCTGGCAAATCATCAAAGACCACCTGGCCGGTGACATTGCCTCCGGCAAACTTGCTCCCGGCGCCCGGTTGCCGACGGAGCCCGAGCTGTGCGAGGTCTTCGGTGTCGGTCGCCACTCGGTCCGGCGCGCAGTTCCGGCGCTCGCGGTCGAGGGTAAGCTCAGGGTAGAACAGGGGCGCGGCACCTTCGTCGAGGCGGCCCGGCTGATAAACTACCAGATCGGGCGCAGGACGCGTTTCCGCGAGAACCTGATAGGCCAGGGCTATAAGCCTTACGGAGAGCATCTTTCCTCCACGATCGTGCCGGCACCCGACCGTGTGGCCGAGGCGCTACGCATCGCTCGCGGGGCCGAGGTCCACCGGATCATGAGGCGCGGCCTGGCCGACGACATGCCGATCAATCTCGGCATCGCCTTTCATCCGGTCGCGCTCTTTCCCGATCTAGGCGCGCGCCGCGAGGCCGGCGTTTCCGTGACCGAGATCTATCGTGACCACGGGGTCACGGACTATTTCCGCAAGAGCACCACCATCTTCACCCGCCGCGCCGAGCCGGAGGAATCCAGGCTGCTGCGGCAACATCCGGATCATCCCGTTATGATCGTCACCAAAATCGACGTCGATGCCAAGGGTACGGCGCTGGGTTACTCCGAGGCGGTCTGGGCGGGCGACCGTGTCCAGTTTTCTTTCGACAGTCTCGATGACCCCTTCGTGGGCGAGGAAGGCAAGACCCCATGACAACACAGTTCCAGCATGCCGGTGCGCCAGGCGAAGACCACGCCCGCCGGCTCGAAACCCTTGCGCGCGCCGATGCAGCCGCGCTGAAGGCCTTCGCGGAAGAGCTTCTTCCACCGCTCGGCGCGATCGACGTCATCCAGAGCCGCACAGGGCTCGCGATGCTGCCGATGCGCGACACAGTAAAGGGCACAGATTTTCATCTCGGCGAGGTGTTGGTGGCAGAGGCGCATATCCGGCTCCAGTCCAACGGCACTGAAGGCTATGGCATGATCGTCGGCCGCGACCTCGAGCGCGCCATGGCAATGGCGATCGTGGACGCCGCCGGATCGATCGAAACCCTTGCCGCGCGCGTCAGCAACTTCGTGGAAGATGAGGCCTTGACGATCGTGGCAGTCGACACCGAACGCCTTCGCGCGGTCGAGGCGACCCGCGTAGACATGGAGACCTTCTGATGAATGCCTCCGCCCTGATTGCTGTCCCCGTTCCAAACGACCTGGAGCGGCTTCACAATGCCACCTACGATGCCCTGATGTGGGCGCTCGCTCGCCCCGGCACAGTGCAATCACTGCCGCAGCTGGGCCTGGAAGCCATCGTCGAAACGCTGGTTGACCGCGAATGCCGGGTCTTTTCGGGCCACAAGACGCTCCTGCCGCTGATCGCCTCGACCGGAGCGGCGATTAGCGGCGCGCGCGACGCTGACCACGCCTTCCTCGATCTCGAAGCGGAGGCGGGCATTCGCGATCTGGCCGTCGTGCCTGCGGGCTCGCATCTCTATCCCGATGACGGCGCGACGGTGTTTTCAGGGGCGAGGATTGGCGAGGGACAAGGGCTTCGCCTGCGCGGCCCCGGCATCGAAACTTATAAGGATATCCGCCTCGGCGGCCTCAGGCCTGATGTTTGGACGCTTCGCGCGACGCGTTGCCTCTACCCGACCGGGTTCGAACTCTTCTTCATCGATGGAGACCGCGTTGTCGGTCTGCCACGCTCAACCACGGTGGAGGTGCTCTGATGGCCTATGTGGCAACTCGAGGCGGTGAACGTGCCATTGAACAGTCTGAGCGGCTCTACCGCGCAGAAATGGGGACGATTGACATGGAGCGTGTCGCGGACGTCCGCGACAGTCTGCCTTACCTGATCGATCGCGTGATGGGCGAGGCCTCGCTCTACGACCGTGATCTGGCAGCACTTGCGCTCGCCCAGGCCGGCGGCGACCTATACGAGGCGGTGCTCCTTCTGCGTGCCTGGCGGACCACCCAACCGCGCCTTGCGATCGCCGAACCGGTGACGCAGGAAAGCCTGTTCACGCACCGCCGCATTTCTGCTGTCTTCAAGGATATTCCCGGCGGTCAGGTGCTCGGCCCGACGCTCGACTATTCGCACCGTCTGCTGGCGACCGGCGTGCTGGAAGGCCAACCCTTCATGCCGGCCCCGGTTGAACCCGCGGCAAAACCTGCTCCGGCACGCCAGCCGTCGCTTGCCGCCTGGCAGAAGGCGCAGGGACTGGTCGCCGACGTCGCCGCCGACGAAGTCGCCCTTGAAGACATTCCAGACCTCACCCGCGAGCCGCTTCTCTTTCCGGCCAAGCGCGCCCATACGCTGCAAAGCCTGGCTCGCGCCGACACTGGCGGTGTGCTGGCACTCGGCTATTCGGCGATGCGCGGCTATGGCAACGCGCATCCGACCGTCAACGAACTGCGACTTGCAGAAGCGGAGGTGCGTGTGCGCCATCCCGCGGGCACGGTTTTCTCGGCTGGTCGCGTCCGCGTCTCGCAGGCGGAAGTCACGAGCAAAGGAAAAGGCGGCCAGCTTCAGCTCGGCTTCTGCGCGACACTCGGCTGGAACGAAATCAAGACCATCGCTGGCGCGACGCTGGATCTGAATTCGGCAGCGGCGGATCAGAATTCACCCGTCAACGAGGAATTCTTCCTCTACCACACCGAACCCGTAGAAGCCTCGGGTTTCTGCATCCATTTCAAGCTGCCGCACTACGTCACCTTCCAGTCTTCGCTCGACGCCTTGCGCGACGCGAAGAAGACGGCGGCCCCTGCCAGCGACGTAACGAACACACATAAGCCCGTGAAGGAGCCGGCATGAGCCTTTCCGCACTCACAAAGCCATGGGAAGCCTTCAGCTACGGCTTCCTTGATGCCTCGGCCAAGCGCGAGCTGCGCCGCAAGATGCTGAAGGCGATCGCCGTGCCCGGCTGCCAGATGCCCTATGCCAGCCGCGAGGTGCCGATTGCGCGCGGCTGGGGCACCGGCGGCCTGCAAGTGACGCTGACCCTGATCAAGCCCTCCTCCGTGATCAAGGTGATCGACCAGGGCGCCGACGACAGCGTCAACGCCGCCTCGATCCGCCGATTCCTTTCGCGCGTATCCGGCGCCGGTGAGACCTGGGACACGCAGGAGGCAACGATCATTCAGAGCCGGCACCGTATCCCTGAGGAAAAGCTGCGCGAGGATCAGATCCTCGTGCTGCAGGTGCCAAATCCCGAACCGCTGCGCCCGGTCGAGCCCAACATGTCGATCGCCCGCCAGATGCATGCCGACGCCGATTACGGCCGGCTGTGGCTGACGCTCTATGAGCAGATCGTGCGTTGGGGCCGCATCATGCAGGGCGCGTCCTACCCTTCCCTCGTCAATGGTCGCCATGTCATGACACCGTCGCCGATCCCGCGCTGGGACGTGCCAAAGCTCGACATGGCAAAGCACCTCACCTTTCTTTCGGCCGGGCGAGAGAAGCGCCTGTATGCCGTGCCGCCCTTCACGCGGGTCGAGCCGCTGGTCTTCTCCGACGTGCCCTACAAGGTCGAGGACCATGCCGACCTCACCTGCCACCGCTCAGGCGTCAGAGGTTATTTCATGAACGAGATCCCACAGGACGACGGCGGCTCACAATTCGAGCTGTCTGACAGCAATCTTGGCATCAAGGCTATTCGCCGTGCCGAGGGGCTGGACGTCAAGCAGGGCGAAACCTGGTACGAGCACGGAGCATTCCGCCCATGATCGGAGAAAATCTGGCTGCGCGGCGGCTGAATGCCCCGCAACTGATGACGACCCCGCCGCTTCTGACGATGACCGACGTCAGCAAACGCTTCGGCAGCGTGGTCGCTCTTCAGGACGTGTCCGCGACCGTCTATCCGGGCGAAGTGCTCGGCATCGTCGGCGAAAGCGGCTCGGGCAAGTCCACCCTTTTGAGGATGATGAACCTTGAGGACACGCCCGACAGCGGTGACTATCGCCTGGCCCTGCCGGAGCTCGATGGCAACCTGTTCGATCTCGACCGCTTCGCTCGCCGTATGCTTTGCGCGCGCCAGATCGGTATTGTCTATCAGAACCCGCATCTCGGGCTCCTGATGGGGCATACCAGCTCCGGCAACGTGGCCGAGCGTCTGCTCATCGCCGGCGAGCGGAGTTTCGCCGAACTGCGCTCAAAGGCGCGAGAGGCGCTCGACGCTTCGGAATTCCCTTTGGAGCGCATGGATGCGCGTCCGATCGAACTGTCCGGCGGCATGCAGCAGCGGGTGCAGCTCGCCAAGGCGATCGCCCTCGAACCGGCACTGCTCCTGCTCGACGAGCCGACCACAGGCCTCGACGTCTCGGTACAGGCACTGGTGCTTGACACCTTGAAGCGGCTGCAGCGGGACCGAGCGATCACAATGGTCATCGTCAGCCACGATCTCGGCGTGATCCGTACCATGGCCGACCGGGTCATGGTCATGCGGCGCGGTCGCGTGGTCGAGGAAGGCCTGGTCGACCAGATCTTCCAGGATCCCCAGCACGCATACACCCAGCAACTCGTTCACGCCAAATTGTGAGGCCGCCATGCAGCCCGTCCTGGAGGTGGAAGGCCTCTCGAAAACCTTCCACATGCACCATCTCGACCAGAACCTTCACGCATATTCCGATATTGGTTTCACACTGAAACCAGGCGAATTCCTGCTTTTGAGGGGCCCGAACGGCGTCGGAAAATCGACGCTTCTGCGCACCCTCTATCGCAGCTACCTTCCACGCGCGGGCCAGATCTGGTATCACACGGCTGAAGGCCGCATCGACCTTGCCAGGGCAGCCGATGTCGATATCGCGTTTCTGCGCCGGCGTGAGATCGGTTTCGTCACGCAATTCCTGATCGCCCGTCCGCGGGTTCCTGCCGAGGATATCGTTGCCGAACCCTTGCGCCAAGCGGGCATGCAGCACGAAGAAGCGCTCGTCGAGGCGCGGCGCTGGCTGGAGGCCTTCGGCGTCAAGCGCAATCTCTGGAAAGCCTATCCCACCACCTTTTCCGGCGGCGAACAGCAGAAGGTGAACCTCGCACGAGCGCTCATCCTGCCGCAGCGGCTGTTGCTGCTCGATGAGCCCACGGCCTCCCTCGATGCCGGCGCCCGAAAGGCGCTGGTCGACCGTCTCGCCGACCTCAAGGCGCAGGGTGTCGCCATGATCGGCGTCTTTCACCACCCGGGCGATGTAGCGGGTCTCATCGACCGGGAAATCGAACTTCATGCTTTTGAGGAACTTGCCAATGTGGATCTCTGATTGCCGGGTGGTGCTGCTAGACCGCATGCTGCCGAACGCTGCGGTGCGCATCGAGGACGGAATGATCGCCGAAATCTCGGAAAAACCCGTCGCCAATGCCGATATGTCGGCGCAAGGCCTGATCCTTATGCCGGGCTTCATCGACATGCACGGCGACATGGTGGAACGCGAGGTGGAACCACGGCCGAATGTGCGCATGCCGCTTGAGCTCGGTCTGCGCGATCTCGACCGCCGTCTTGCTGTTTCCGGCGTCACGACCGCCTATGCCGCGCTATCCTTTAGCCCGGCTTCGACCTACGGGCACCTGCGCAGCTACGAGCACACCAGCAGCGTCATTCGCGCTATCAAGACCATGCGCGACCAGCTATTGGTCGATCACAAAGTCCATGCCCGCTTCGAAATCACCTTCCCCAAGGCGCTTGCCGTGATCGAGGAGCTGATCGCCGAGGGTTCCGTAGATCTGATCTCGCTCAACGATCGTACGCCGGGACAGGGTCAGTATCGCAATGTGGAGCGCCACGTCGAAAGGCTCGCCCGCGACAAGGGCACGAGCCTCGAAGAGGCCGCACAGTCGATCGCGCGGCGCATCGAGGAACGCACCCAGCCTGCCGACGTAATGACGCATACGCTGGATGCGATCTCCAAAGCCTGCCATGCCCATGGTGTGGTGATCGCCAGCCACGACGACGACACCGTGGCCAAGGTGCAGTTGATGCACTCGCTTGGCGTCCTGATCAGCGAGTTCCCGGTCACCCTCGAGGCCGCCGCCGAGGCGAAGAGGCTCGGCCTGATGAACGCCATGGGCGCGCCAAACGCGCTGCGCGGACAGTCCTATTCAGGCAATCTTTCGGCGCGCGACGCTCATGCCGCCGGACTGCTGGATATCCTGGCCGCCGATTATCATCCCTCGGCCATCCTGCCGGCGGTGCTGGAACTGTCAAAAACCGACAAGCACGGACTTTCCGGTGCCTGCCGGCTGGCGACGTCCAATCCAGCCCAGGCGCTCGGGCTTTCCGATCGCGGCGAGATCGCAGTCGGAAAAAAAGCCGACCTCCTTGTCGCCGACGACAACGGCATCGGCCATGTCCGCTGCGTCTTCCGGGGCGGCCGCAAAATCTATTCCGACGGTTCGCTCACTTTAGCCCGCGCAGCGTAAGATCGCGAGGGAGCCTATCACTGTGAGACGGGCCGTGCATTGCGCGGCCCGTTTCTCTTTTGCCCTTGTCTACAGGGCTTGGAGCGCCGCTGAGGCTGCTACAGAACTGTCGCAAATCCTCCAATTTAAATTCATTCGGATGATATGTCGCTGTCACAGGGGTCTGAGTAGCAACGGAACAGAAAACCTACATAAGGGATTTCACAGCTCAGCGGTCAGCGCCAGCGGCCCAGCTCCTTGATCGTTTTCCTGTGGCATTTGAGGTGATGCTTCATCAGCCTGATGTCGTGGGGGTAATCCTGCTCCGGCCGAAACTCGTAATCCGGATCGATGTGGAATTGGTTGCGGGTAAAACACTCGAACAGATTGATGTCGCCCCAGGTGTCGATAACCTGTTCGAGGCTTTTCGCCATATGATGCAACGGCGAACCAGGTCCGTCCTCAGCCCTCATCTTATGAAGGCGCAAATGGATGTGTTGCAGCATGTCGGTGCGCATGTAGCTGTTCAAAAGCATGAGCGAGTGGGTCGGTGTCTTCGGAACAGCAAAGCCCATCTTATCTTCTGGCTGCAGGTCCGCGACATCCTGGTGGTCGTCGTTGTCAGTCATCACGTTTCGCTCGCAAGAGATTTTGCCCCGCCGGTGGCATCCACAAAAGCCCTGCCCGAACGTCGCAACAAACCCCGGTTTGATGTGACGCCGCAAAGCAGATCGCAACAATTTCCGCAGAGCGGTCAAATTCTATAAATACCCGTGCAGAAACCTATAGCCGATAAACTCTCTGCCGTCTAAGTTAATGTGAAACGGGGAGCGCCGATGCTGATTGGTTATATGCGGGTTTCGACCATCGAGCAGAATCTCGATCTCCAACGCGACGGTCTTGAACGCGCCGGATGTGAGAAGATTTTCGACGACGTATGCTCGGGCCGTGCAACAGAACGGCCGGGTTTGGCTAAAGCGCTTGAGATCGCGCGGGCTGGTGACGCTCTGGTAGTGTGGAAGCTCGATCGCATCGGCCGCTCGCTTGCCCATGTGGTCGGCCTGGTCAGCGACCTTCAGAAGCAAGGGATCGGCCTGAAGGTCCTGACCGGCGACGTAGACACCACGACGACAACCGGGCGCCTCGTCTTCGGCATCTTTGCCACCCTGGCGGAGTTCGAGCGCGATCTCATCCACGAACGCACCATGGCGGGGCTGGCAGCGGCGCGTGCCCGAGGCCGGGCTGGTGGGCGCCCGCGCGTCATGACACTGAAGAAGCTGAAGGCGGCCATGGCCATGATGGCAGATCGCGACAACGCTGCGCGTGATGTCGCGGCTGAACTCGGTGTGTCGTTGTCGACGCTCTATGCCTACGTCGATGCCAAGGGAAAGCCTCGCGAGCGGGCAAGTGATCTGCTGGCAAGCAAGCGTCGAGCGAAACGCGACAATAGCATGCAGGCGTAAAAGACCGTGCCGGTAGGATATCTGAGCGAGAGCCAGGCGCGGGAATATGGCTGTTTTCCCGACGAGCTTACCCCGGATCAACTGGCTCGCTATTTCCACCTCGATGACGCCGATCGTGCGTTCGTCGCCTTGCATCGCGGCGATCACAATCGTCTGGGCGTCGCCGTCCAGCTCGGATCGTTGCGCATACTCGGCACCTTTCCGGAAGACCCCACAGAGGCACCTGTTCCGGCCCTGCGCTTCACCGCCCGCCAGCTTTCGCTCACCGAGCCCGAAGAGTTGATTGCCGAATATGCCCGCAGCGAAGGGCGCTGGCGCCATGCGCCTCGCATTCGTCAGCACTACGGCTACCGAACCTATACCGATTTCGGTGTCGCGTTCCGTCTCAACCGCTTTCTTTACGCCCTGTGCTGGACGGGATCGGACCGACCGTCGGCTCTCTTCGACCGGGCCGTCGCATGGTTGCTGGAAGCCAAGGTCCTGCTGCCGGGCCTGTCTGTGCTGGAAAGGGCCGTGGCAAGGGTTCGCACACGGGCGAACAGCCGGCTGCATAGATTGCTGATCGAGTCGATGACGCCCGAGCAGCGTGCGCGACTGGATAGCCTGGTCGCTGTTTCCGAAGGCAGTCGGCAAAGCCCGCTCGACCGGCTGCGCGATGGACCGTACATTCAGAGCGGGCGGGAGATCAGCCGTGCACTCGGCCGTCTGGAAGAGATTCGCACCCTCGCAAGCGGCCTGCCGTCGCTCGATCGGCTGCCACCGGGTAAAGTCACGGCGCTGGCGCGGTTTGCCAGCGCTGCAAAGGCTCAGGCCGTTTCGCGTCTGCCGGCCGACCGGCGCGCTGCAACCCTGCTGGCCTTTATTCGAACACTCGAAGCATCGGCCGGGGATGATGTCATCGATCTGTTCGACGCGGTTACGACATCGATGGTGTCGGAGGCGTCGTCGGCCGCCAAGCTGGCAAGATTGCGGTCGCTGCGAGACCTGGATGCAGCGGCACTGAAGTTACGCGACGCGGCGATCGTCATTCTCGATCCCGAAACGCCCGACGATGCAGTCCGCACCGCAATCTTCGACCTGATCGACAGGCAGGCGCTTGACGCGGCCGTCGAGCGTGTCGGCACCCTCGCGGAACCTCACGACGACACCTACTTTACCGAACTCAGGAAGCACAATCGCAAGATTGCCTATACGCCGGGACTGCTCGCCGGCCTCGATCTCGGCGCGGCTCCCGCCGGCCGGCCCTTGCTGGAGGCCATTGATTATCTCCGTGTGGTTCATTCCGGCCGCAAGCGCGCCGGCCCACCACCAACAGCCTTTGCGCCAAAGGCATGGCAGACCCAACTCAAGACTGCCGATGGCGCTGTCGATCTGACAGGATATCGGCTCTGCATCCTGGACGAACTGCGCCGCGCCATTCGCCGGCGCGACATCTTTCCGGTTCACTCACTGCGGTATGCCGATCCGCGCAAGGGGCTGCTATCAGGTCCAGCATGGGAAGCTGCACGTCCGACGGTCTGCCGCACCGTCGGAGTGTCCACCGTTGCTGACGAAGAACTCGGGCGTTTGTCGAGCCGGCTAGACCGAGCCTATAGGGAAACCGCCGATCGTGTCCCGCTGAACCCGGCCGTCACCATCATCAATACCTCGGAAGGCTCGGACCTGTCCCTCGATCGCCTGGAAAAGATCGAGGAACCGCCTAGCCTCATCGCGCTGCGCGCCGCGATCGATGCGCGTCTGCCTCGGCTCGATCTGCCCGAACTGATCATGGAAATGCATGCGAAAACCGGCTTTGCCGATCTCTTCACCCACGCCAGCGAGGGCGGCTCACGCGCGGAAAACATCGCAACCAGCATCTGCGCCGTTCTTGTCGCCGAAGCGACCAATACCGGATTCGAGCCGCTGGTTCGCATCGATACCCCGGCACTTCGACGCTCCCGGCTCAGCTGGGTCAAGCAGAACTTCCTGCGCGCCGAGACGCTGACCGCCGCAAACGCCGCTCTGGTCGCGGCGCAAAACGCCATCCCCCTGGCGAGAAAATGGGGCGGCGGTGAAGTGGCGTCCGCCGATGGATTGCGGTTCGTCGTGCCGGTCCGCACCATTCATTCCGGCCCCAATCCGCGATATTTTGGGCAGGAGCGCGGTATCACCTGGTACAATCTCGCTTCAGATCAGTTTACCGGCCTCAACGCCATGACCGTTCCAGGCACCCTGCGCGACAGCCTCAACCTCCTCGCCGTCGTGCTGGAACAGGAGACCGAGCTTCAGCCCACCGAGATCATGACCGACACGGCCGGATATACCGACACCGTCTTCGGCATCTTTTATCTGCTCGGATACCAGTTCAGCCCTCGCATCGCAGATGTCGGCGGGGCAAGATTCTGGCGCGCCGATGCAAAAGCCAACTACGGCATCCTCGACGATCTCGCGGCGAACAGGATCAACATGAAGCTGATCATCGAGCATTGGGACGATCTGTTGCGGCTTGCCGGCTCCCTCAAACTCGGCGTCGTCCAGGCCGCTGGCCTCACCCGAACCCTCCAGACCAATGACCGGCCAACCCGTCTCGCTCGCGCCCTGCAGGAACTCGGCCGCCTTATCAAGACGCTCTACCTCCTGCGCTTCATTGATGATGAAAGCTACAGGCGCCGTATTCTCGTCCAGCTCAATCGAGGTGAGGGTCGCCACCAGCTCGCCCGCGTCATTTTTCATGGAAAACGTGGTGAACTGCGGCAGCGCTATCATGAGGGACAGGAAGATCAGCTCGGAGCACTCGGCCTGGTCGTCAATCTCGTCGTGCTCTGGAACACGATCTACACGGATGCAGCCGTCAACCAGCTCTTGACTGAAGGCTACGACGTCAAGCCGGAGGATGTCACGCGTCTCTCGCCGCTCGGCTTCCGTCACGTCAACATGCTTGGTCGATACGCCTTCACGCTCCCCGATTTCGTGGCCCGAGGCGAACTCAGGCCTCTACGCGATCCGAAAACCGCCGACCCCGATGACGAGCCGTGAAATCCTTATGTAGGTTTTCTGTTCCGTTGCTACTCAGACCCCTCACAGAGGCGCTCCATGATCGCTTCATGGAAAAGAACACGCTCTCCCTTCGCAATCTCGGCCGCAGCTTCGGCCCGACCAGAGCCGTCGACGGTGTCAGTCTCGACATCGCCGCCGGAGAGTTTGTAGGCGTCATTGGCCGCTCGGGTGCCGGCAAGTCCACGCTTCTGCGCCTAATCAACCGGCTGATCGACCCGACGGACGGCAGCGTCCATTTCGGCGAGCGCCAGATCACGTCGCTCAACGGACGAGCGCTGCGCCAGTGGCGTCGCGAATGCGCGATGATATTTCAGCAATTCAATCTGATCGAGCGGCTCGACGTGCTGACCAACGTGCTGGTCGGCCGCATCTCCTCGCATGGTTTCGCGAGCTCCATGGCGATGCGCTTTTCCGACGCCGAACGTGCATTGGCGATCCGTGCGCTCGACCGGCTCGATCTCGCCCCGCAGGCCCTGCAGCGCGCCGGCACGCTTTCAGGCGGTCAGCAACAGCGCGTTGCCATCGCCCGCGCACTCCTGCAGGAGCCGCGTATCCTGCTTGCCGACGAACCGATCGCCAGCCTCGACCCCGGCAACGCCATGCGCGTCATGGAGGCGCTGCGCACCATCAACATCGAGGACGGCATCACCGTTATCGTCAACCTGCACACGCTCGACACGGCGCGCGCCTATTGTGACCGCATCGTCGCCATGCGCTCCGGCCTCGTCATGTTTGACGGCAGCGCCCGCAACCTCACCGACGAGGTCGTTCGCGACATCTACGGCAGTTCCGGCCTCACCGAGTTCAACGAATCCATCACCTCGACCTCCATCCGGTCGGCGGTTCCGGCCTGATCAACCTCTGGGAGAATACCAATGCGTCTCATCGCCGCCACAGCCCTCCTCACGCTTTTTGCCCTGCCGACCATCGCTGCCGACTGGAAGTCCGACTACAAGGTCGTTCGCTTCGGCGTTTTGTCCGGCGAGAACGAGAAGGATCGTGTTGCTCGTTACAAGCCTTTTGAGGCCTATCTTGAAAAGACCCTCGGCATCGACGTCGAGCTCTTCACCGCTGGCAACTACGACGGCGTCGTCCAGGCACTCGCCGCTGACCAGATCGAATTCGCCTTCCTCGGCTCCTCGGCCTATGCAGCCGCCTATACCGAGACCGACGGCGGCGTCGTTCCACTGCTGACCGCGGTTCAGGAAGACGATTCTACCGGCTATTTCTCGGTCATTACGGTGCGCTGCGACAGCCCCTATAAGAAGATCGAGGACCTTAAGGGCAAGGTGTTGGCCTTTGCCGATCCGGATTCCACCAGCGGCTATGCCGTTCCGAACTACAACCTCGTGCAGCAGGGCTTCGAGCCCTCGACCTATTTCTCGGCAACGCCATTCTCCGGCAGCCACGAGGCCGGCGTTCAAGGCGTCGTCAACGGCCAGTTTGATGCAGCCGCCACCTATATCAACAACGAGAAGAGCGGCATTCCCCAGCGCATGGTCTCCAAGGGCATGATCAAGGCCGGCGAAGTCTGCTGGATCTGGGAGTCGCCCGAGATCACGTCCGGCCCCTTCACCGCCCGCAGGAACCTGCCGGCAGAAATGGTCAGCGCCATGAAGGATGCCGTGAAGAACGTGCCGACAGCCGATCCGGCAGCCTTCAAGGAAATGACCGGCGCCGAAAACTCGACGGCCAAGGGCTACGTCGAAGTTGACCATGACCGCTACCAGTGGATCGTCGACATGCGCGCCTGGCTGAAGGCCCAGCGCAAGAGCTGATCCCGAGCGAAACGCAGACGGGGCGATCTCGACAGGGATCGCCCCTTTTTTACAGGGAAACGTCATGACCTTCGCCCCTGCCGCAGCCCCTTCCCAGGCGGTGCTGGATTTCGAACGCGCCTATGCCCGCCACCGCGCCCGCGGGCGGCTGACCTTCCTCGTCGTGACGGCGGCTCTGCTGATCGCCTTTGTTGTGACAGCCGATTTCTCCAATCTCCTCAAAGTCAGCCAGATCACGCTGTCTGACGGCAGCAGAGCCGAACGCTGGATCCTGCTCGCAGGCTTGCCACGGCTCGGCGAATACCTTGCCAAGACCGTTCCTCAGCTGTCGTCGGAAACGCTTGGTGCAGACCTCGCCGCGTGGTTCTGGCGGTGGAAGGTCTGGGGCTGGCTCCTCCTCGAAACCGTGCTCATTGCCTTTATGGCGACCGCCCTTGGGGTGGCCGGCGGCTTCGTCATGTCCTTCCCGGCGGCGCGCAACCTCTCACCCAGCAGGTGGATGCTCTGGCTGTCGCGCCGCTATCTCGAAATTGCCCGTACGGTGCCGGAACTGGTATTCGCGCTGATCTTCGTCTTCTGTTTCGGGGTCGGCCCGATGGCGGGCGTGTTGGCGATCGCGCTCCATACCTGCGGGGCGCTCGGCAAGCTCTATTCGGAAGTGAACGAGAACATCGACATGCGCCCGCTGGAGGGCGTCAAATCGGCGGGCGGCAGCAGGGCTGACCAGATACGCTATGGCGCGGTGCCGCAGATCCTGCCGAACATCATCAGCTACACGCTGCTGCGTTTCGAGATCAATGTGCGTTCGTCCTCGATCATCGGCTATGTCGGCGCCGGCGGCCTGGGTCAGGAGCTTCGCACTGCCGTATCGTTGCAGGAATACACCGATTTGTCGGCGCTCTTCATCATCGTCTTCGTCACAGTCTTTGTGATCGACTGGGGCTCGGAAAAGCTGCGCCACCGGATCATCGGCATGGAAAGGATCCACTGATGACAACCGTTACCCGCGCGGAAATCTTGGCGCTGCGCCAGTCCATGCCGCTCGCCTTCCGTCCGTCCATGGAGATGCGGCTGAAGCGCTGGGGTTTGATGCTCGGCTTTACCGCGCTGTTTGCCTGGTGCCTCTATGATTTCGGCTTCACGCCAGAACGCATCATCAACGGTCTTAGCCGCCTCGGGCGCGTTCTCTCCTTCATGTTCCCACCCCATATCTGGACGGAATGGGATCAGGTAAGCGATATCCTGACGGGCCTCGGCGAAACGCTCGCCATGGCCTTTCTCGGGACGCTGCTTGGCGCCGTGGTTGCCTTTCCGCTCTCCTTTCTCGGCGCCAAAAACATCAACCGGTTCGCCTTCTTCCGCTTCGGCGTTCGGCGAGGCTTTGACATCATACGCGCCTTCGAGACGCTGATCCTGGCGCTCGTCTTCATCCGCGCCTTCGGCCTCGGCCCGCTTCCCGGAGTGCTCGCGATCGCGGTGGGCGAAATCGGTGTTCTTGCCAAGCTCTACGCCGAGGCGATCGAGAACATCTCCAAGAAGCCCGTCGAGGGCGTTGTTGCCTCCGGAGGGTCTCGCTCCCAGGCCATCCGCTTCGGGATGCTGCCGCAGGTCTGGCCGGTGCTTCTTTCAATCACCCTCTACAACTTCGAATCCAATGTCCGCTCAGGTACCATTCTCGGCATTGTCGGCGCCGGCGGCATCGGCTTCATCCTCTCCGACCGCATCGGCGCCTATCGATGGGACGAGGCTTGGTCGATCATCTTCCTGATCATCGCCATGGTCTATGTCATCGACGCCCTCTCCGGCGCAATCCGCGAGCGGTTCATCGGCAAATGGGAACACGCGAAATGAAAATGCTGTCGGAAGCTCCGACCATCCATGAAACGGCGACGGTCGTCGGCTGCGAACTCGGCAAATGGACCGAGATCCAGGCCCATGTCAGCATGCGGGAAAGTCAGTTCGGTGACTATTCCTACATCGTCAAGGGCGGCAACGTCGTATGGTCGACCATCGGCAAGTTCTGCTCGATTGCCGAAGGTGCGCGCATTAACCCGGGCAACCACGCCACCTGGCGCGCGAGCCAGCACCATTTCACCTACCGTGCAGCACAATACGGGCTGGGCGAAGACGACACCGAGTTCTTCCAATGGCGCAAGGATCACTGGGTGACCATCGGCCACGACGTGTGGATCGGCCACGGCGTCACGGTACTTGCCGGCGTGACGATCGGCACCGGCGCGGTGATCGGCGCCGGTGCGGTCGTCTCGAAGGATGTCGAACCTTACACAATCGTCGGTGGTGTTCCCGCAAGGGCAATCAAGCGACGCTTCAACGAGGAGCAGGCCGCAGCACTGCTCGATATCGCTTGGTGGGACTGGCACCACGACACGCTGCGCGGCCGCCTTCCTGACATCCGCACACTCTCGATCAATGCCTTCATCGACAGATATCGCCGGGACACATTCGCGCCAACCATATCGACCCAAACCACGGAAGCCGAGGCCTTGTTCATGGTCGAGTAGCTATGCCATTCAGCTTCTCCCTCACAGATCCGAGCGGGCGGATTTCCCGCACCCGGCTCTTCCCGAGAGTAAACCGCGTCACCTCCTGGCCTTCTCCCAAGTTCGAGCTATACGTGGGACTGGCAGTTCGAAGCGTGCGGTCAAGGGCTCGAATTCCGTCCAGCTCATTCGCCGGCTTTTCTGACTTCGCCGCCTCAGGCAGCGGAACCATATGCTCAGTGGCGGCGTCACGTCGCCTGTGCACCAAGCGGACATTGGCTCCAAGCCTAGTGGTGACCGGATCGGGGCCGACACAAGACTGTCCGCTCCCATCGACTCTGCCAACGAAAGCGTTCGCGTTATGCTTCAAGGACTGGTGAGATTATCTGAAGGCACTTTATGAGGTGCATGCCGGCCGCCTCATTGCGCCTTCTGCCGCAGCCGGTCGGTCGCAAGCTCCATCACCAGAACGATCACGAAGATCACGAGGATGATGGTCGAGGCGTTGCGGTACTGGAAAAGGTCGAAGGCGACTTTCAGTTCCTGGCCGATGCCGCCGGCACCTACGAGGCCGAGCACCACCGACGAGCGGACCGCCTTTTCAAGCGCGAACTGCGAAGTGTTGATCAAGGACGGCATGATATCGGGCACGACGGCGCCGGAGAGCACAGAAAAACGTCCCGCACCGGCGGAGAACAGAGCCTCCTGCGGCTCCTTGTCAGCATCCTCGATCGCTTCGGCGAAGAAGCGACCGCAGAAGCCGATCGTGTCGATGATGATGGTCATGGTGCCGGCCACCGCGCCAAGCCCGATGGAGGCGACGAAGAGCAGCGCCCAGACCATGTCCGGCACGGTGCGGAAGAGCGAGATCATTACCTTGAAGACGTGTCGGAAGGGCCCGATCGGCGACAGCGTGCGCGAAGCGAGCCAGGCGATCGGCAGACTGAGCAGCACGCCGATGACGGTGCCGACGAAGGCGATCTGCAGCGTCTCAATCGTGCGCCAGGTGACGCGCATCAGAAAACCGGGTTCAAAGCTCGGCCGCAGCATGCGCTCAATCAGGTTCGCCATCCGTGGCGCACCGTTCAGAAGCTGGCTCGGCGTTGGCGCCACCTGCGTGGCCGAGACGACGAGCAGCGCACCAAGAGCGACGAGGATGGCAAAAACAAACGGCGAGGCGCGGAAAAAACGGGCGGGTGCGACCTCACGCATGAAACACGCCCTCCAGGCGTTTGCGGTCGACTTCGGCCACCGGAAGGTCGAAATGCACGTGGCCGGCCTTCAACGCCACGATCCGGTCGGCAAAGCTCAGCGCATGCTCCATGTCGTGGGTCGTATGGACCAGCGTTATGCCCCGTTCCCGGACGAGATCAGAAAACAGCGCCATCACGTCGCGACCCGCCGTCGGATCGAGGCTGGCAGCCGGCTCGTCGGCGATCATCAGCCTGGGCTTGCGCACCAAGGCGCGGGCGATCGCGACGCGCTGCGCCTGACCGCCGGAGAGTTCGTCGGCGCGTGCGGTCGCCTTGTGGGAGAGCTTCACCTGATCAAGCGCGTCCATCGCCTCTTCCCGGCATTCGCGTTCGGCGATCGCCTGGTGCCAGGCGCGCCAGGTGCCGGGAAGGCCAAGCTTGCCGTGAACGACATTGGTCAGCACCGACTGCCGACGCACGAGGCCGTGGTGCTGGAAGACGAAGCCGATCTGCTGGCGCATGCGCTTGAGCTGCGGACCGCTCGGCGCACTGCGGAAGGCTTCGCCGAGTGTCGAGATCTCACCATCGCAGAACGGCGTGTGGCCGATCAGGCACTTGAGCAGTGTCGACTTGCCCACACCGTTGGCGCCGACCAGCGCCACGCGCTCCCCGCTTCGGATGCGGATGTCGACACCGGAAAACACCGGCTTTCCGTTGGCATAACCCTTCTTCAGGCCCTGCGTGCTGATAACGTCCATCGTGGTATTCTTTCTGCGGATATGGCGTGGAGCCGGCGCTGGTGGCGCCGGCCCGATGGCAGGATCGGGTTGGGCCCGCTCAGTTGACGAAGTCGTTGAACGTATCGACGCCAATCGTCCGATACATCGAGCGGACGTAGTCGTAGTCGCTGTCCTTGACGTCGGTCAGGAAGAAGCCACCCTTGAATTTCTGGTTGTCTTCGCCCTGGAGAACGGCGGCCATGATGTCTGTGCCCTTTTCGACGAAGGCCGTACGGATCTTTGCGACGGTTTCCTCGGCCAGGTCCTTACGGGCAACTAGGATGTCGTTCGGCAGGTCACGGCCACGGGCAACCACGGCAAAAGCGACATCCGGGAAGGCTTCGCGGACGGAGGCAAGGTGGCCGAAATTTAGGCTGATGGCGGCGATGTCGCCACGGATCAGCGCTTCGGCGGCAACGTTGCGGGCGAGGATCACAGGCTCGTAGTCTTCATTGTATTTGAGGCCGAAATCAGACAGTGCCTGGGCCGGACCGAGATGCGTGGAGGTGGATCCGACCGAGCCGAAGGATACCTTCTTGCCCTTGAGATCCTCGATCGAGCGGATTGGACCATTGGCCAAGACGGCGATCTGGGCGAAGTAGTCCGGACGCTGCCAGGCGACGACGATCTGCGGCTGTGCAAGTTCCTTCATGACGACGTATTCGGCCGGGCCGGTGAGGACGAGGTCGACCTGTCCGGAATTCAGAGCTTCGACGGCAGAGGTGCGCGAACTGACCGGAAAGAGCTCGATTTCCAGACCGGAGGCCTGCTCAAGCGCTTTTTGAAAGCCGCCGAATTTCTGCTGCAGGGCTTCCATGCCCTCGATGTCGGTGACGGCGAATTTGACACTCTCGGCCGCGGCCGGCGCGAGGGAGACCAGAGAGATTGCACAGGCTGCGAGAAGGGAGCGGATCATGATATCTTCCTTTGCTGTATAGACAGGAGCATCTTCTGCGACTATCCCTAGCGACCAGACGTGACGGGCACGTGACAGTTTTCCGGCCCCAGGGCGAAAAACAAAACGGAGAGACGCGATGAACTGGACCATCCGCAACGGCACCGTTCTGGGCACCGAGAGACTCAAACACACTGACCTCTTCGTCGAGGGCGGCATGCTGTCGGACAGGGGCAATGGTGGGCGCGAGATCGACGCCGCAGGCCTGCTCGTCCTGCCGGGGATTGTCGATATCCATGGTGACGGCTTCGAGCGGCAGATCATGCCGCGACCGGGCGTGCGCTTCGACGTCGGCTTGGCACTGCGCGACACTGACCGACAACTGGTGACCAACGGCATCACCACAGCCTTTCACGGCGTAACGGTGTCCTGGGAGCCCGGCCTTCGTTCGCTGCAGGCCGCTGGCGACTTCGTCACCGCACTTGCCGCTGCACGCCCGCATCTGGCCTGCGATACCCGCCTGCACCTGCGCTGGGAGACCTTCGCGCTCGATGCGCTGTCGCAGGTGATCGAATGGCTGTTGCTCGATCCGAAGCCGCTCGTGGCCCTGAACGACCATACGACGGGTTCGGTGCTGAAGGGGGCGATCGCCCGCAAGATCGGCCAGATGGCCGAGCGCTCCGGCTTGTCGCGTAATGATTACATGGCGCTACTCGACGACGTCTGGGCACGGCGCAAAGATGTGGCCGGTGCCATCGAAAAGCTCGCGGCAGCAGCACGCGACAACGGCAACGTACTCCTCGCCCATGACGAGGCGTCTCCCGAAGAGCGCCGACATTTCCGGGCACTGGGGGCCGTGTCTTCGGAGTTTCCGCTAACGCTGGAGACGGCTGCCGAAGCCCGCGCCGCCGGCGAACATGTCATTCTTGGCGCCCCCAACGTCGTGCGCGGTGGCAGCCACAATGGCGCACTCGACGCAACGACAGCGGTTCGCGACGGGCTCTGCAGCGTGCTCGCCTCCGACTACCACTATCCGTCCCCACTGCATGCAGCCTTCCGGCTGGCATCCCCTGACGATGCTGGCTTCGCCAAGGTCTGGCACCTCGTGTCGGCCAATGCCGCCGCCGCCGCCGGCCTGTCAGACCGGGGACGGCTTGAAGAGGGAAAACGCGCCGACCTCATCCTCGTGGATGCCAAGGACATGCGCCACCCGAAGGTAATGGCAACCTTCGTCGGCGGTCGGCTCGTCTATTCGGCACAGACTCTGATAGAGACCGAACGCGCGATAGCCTCGGCTGCCGCCTGAACCGGAAACCATCATGCTCGACACGCCTGAAATCCCTCTCGCCGCCTTCGACGGACTGGTCTTCGGCCCGCGTAGCGACATGCCGATCTGGCAGCAGATCCGCGACCATATCCTTGGCCTGATCGAAGGCGGAACCTTGAGGCCAGGCAGCCAGTTGCCCGGAGAAACGCATCTCGCAGCAAGCCTCGGCGTCACCCGCATCACGCTGCGCCAGGCCCTGCAGCAGTTGCAGAACGAGGGGCACCTGACGGCGCGCAA
>NZ_JAHWRG010000021.1:0-36579 GCF_024539785.1 Ochrobactrum sp. BTU2
TGGACTTCCTCTCGATCCGCCGGGAGGAAGCCGATGATCGTCGCGTTCCTCAATCAGAAGGGCGGCGTCGGCAAGACAACGCTGGCGCTGAACCTCGCCGGGGAATGGGCGGCACGCGGCAAGCGCGTCACCCTGATCGACGCCGATCCGCAGGGTTCGGCGCTCGACTGGTCGCAGCAGCGCAGCCGTGAGGGCCTTCCGCGCCTGTTCGGCGTCGTCGGCCTGGCGCGCGATACGCTGCATCGCGAGGCGCCTGAACTTGCCCGCAACGTCGATCATATCGTCATCGACGGGCCACCGAGGGTCGCCGGCCTCATGCGCTCGGCGCTGCTCGCCGCCGACCTCGTGCTGATCCCCGTACAGCCGTCGCCGCTCGACGGCTGGGCCTCGGCCGAGATGCTGGCGCTGCTCTCCGAGGCGCTCATCTACCGGCCGGAACTGGCCGCACGTTTCGTGCTGAACCGCTGCGGCGCCCGCACCGTGCTCGCACGCGAGACAGCCGAGACACTCGCCGATCACGATCCGCCGGTGCTGACCACCACTATCGGCCAGCGCATCGCTTTTGCCGTTGCCGCGCAATCCGGTCGCCTCGCATCCGAACTTGACGACGACACGCCGGCCACGCGCGAGATCGCGGCGCTGGCCGCCGAGATCGAGCATCTCGAAATCGGGAGGGCCGCATCATGACAGTCCTCACCGAAACCGTGCTAACCGGCGATTGCCGCGATCTCATGCCGGCACGCGGCCCGTTCGACTTGATCCTGGCCGATCCCCCTTACGGCGACACATCGCTTGCCTGGGATCGTCGCGTCGCCGACTGGATCACGCTCGCTCGCGTGGCGCTCACACCCACCGGCTCGCTCTGGGTATTCGGCTCGCTGCGCCATTTCATGGCGACCGCCGACCAGTTCGCCGATGCCGGTTTGCAGATCGCCCAGGAGATCGTCTGGGAGAAGCAGAACGGATCGTCGTTCCACGCGGACCGCTTCAAGCGCGTGCATGAACTGGCCGTCCAGTTCTACCCGGCCGAGACCGCCTGGCGCGACATCTACAACGACGTCCAGACCACGCCGGATGCGACGGCGCGCACCGTGCGGCGCAAGATGCGCCCGCCGCACACCGGCCATATCGATGCCGGTCACTATGTCAGCCATGACGGCGGGCCGCGCCTCATGCGCTCGGTCATCTACCTGCGAAACTGCCACGGCCGTGCCATCCATCCGACCGAGAAACCGTCGGCGCTCATGGAAATCCTGATCCGAACAAGCTGCCCGGAGGGCGGGCTTGTCGGCGACTGGTTCGCCGGATCGGGCGCGGCCGGTGAAGCCTGCCGGCTTACCGGCCGACGCTATCTCGGCTGCGAGATCAGACCCGACATGGCGGAGAAGGCGCGCGCCCGGATCGCATCGGTGCTGCCGTTCGACGGGAGGGCCGCGCCATGAGCAAGCGTCCCGCCCGCAAAGGCTTCGCCTCCCGGCCTGCCGATCCCGACCATTGGATCAGGGCTGCCGACGCGCCGCTCCGCAATGGTGACGCCGGCGGTTTCACCGCCCGGCTGACCATCGACGTGACGCCCGAGCTGCGCGGCAGGATCAAGATCGCTGCCTTCCGGCGCGGCGTCACCGTCGCCGACATGCTGCGCGATCTCTTCGCTCGTGAATTCCCGCCAACCCAAGGAGACCCCTCATGACCGGCAATGCGGCTCCCCGCTTGCGCGGCGGCCCGTTGCCGTCCGCAGGCTCTACCGACGATATGACCCATGTCGAGCTGACATGGATCGAGAAGAAGGTCGAATACTGGATCAGGTTCGGCCGGGAATCCGGCGAACTGATCCTCGATCGCCGCCGTCGCGTCATTTCTTTCCGCCCAAACAGCATCTTCGCCTTCGCCCGCTGGGCCGGCAACGATTTCGGCACGATCATATCACGCATCGACATCGTGCGCGCCGTCGAGCCGGGCGAAACCTATCAGACGCTGCCCTTCGTGCGTCCCGGTGGCGAGATTCTGCTCAAGATCGAGGGCTGGCCCAAGGTCGAGGACGTGCTGCGCCACATCGATGCGATCGAGCGTGTCGGCATCGACGCCTGCGACGTCGCCCCCGATCACTGGCGCCACATCGCTCACCGAATGCAGTCCGGCGAGACTCCACGCTCCTACACGATGGAGCGTCATCAGGCGTGGCTCAAGCGGCGGGAGATCGGCCGATGACCCGCTTCGGCTACGTCATGGTGACGTATTTCGCGGCGATGGGCGTCGCCATCGCTGCGTTCATCCCGACATCCACCAAGCTGATCTGGAACGCCACCGAAAGCGCGCCGATCGGCTTCTACACCATCGCGCCAGCCGATCGGCTGGAGGTGCCCGAACTGGTCGCCGTCATGCCGCCCGAACCGCTCGCCGACTTCATGGTGGAGCGCGGCTATGTCGGCCGCGGCGTGCCGCTGCTGAAGCGCGTCCTTGGCTTGCCCGGTCAGCGCGTGTGCCGCAGCCGCGACCTGATCACGGTCGATGGGATCGAGATGGGCGAAGCGCTCGACCGCGATCGCCTCGGCCGCGCGCTGCCCATCTGGCAGGGCTGCCGCGTCGTCGCGGATGACGAGCTTTTCCTGATGAACTGGGAAGTCCGCGACAGTCTCGACGGCCGCTATTTCGGGCCGCTTCCGGCCTCCACCGTGATCGGCCGGGCAATCCCTCTCTACACCGACGAGGACGGCGAAGGCCGCTTCGTCTGGCGCGCGCCGACGCGGTGACGGCGCAAGTTTCGCAACCTTGCCGCACAACACAGGAGACCATGAGCATGGCTCAGATTGGACATTTCACCCGCACGCAATCCGGCTTCAAAGGGCGTTTCAGGGCGCTCGGCATCGACGAGGAAATCACCTTCGTTCCGGCCGAGCCTTCGGAAGCAAAGAATGCCCCTGCTTACCGCGTTCTGCTCGGCGACGAGGAAGGTCTCGATATCGGCGCTGGCTGGTCGCATGTCGGCGACCGCGCCGGCGAATTCGTCTCCGTCGAGATCTACAGCCCGCTGTTCGGCGGCACGCTTCGCGCAAACCTCTTCCGTGCCGGTGACGACGGCTCCGCCTGGGGCCTGCACACCAACCCGCCGTCGAAGAAGCGGAAGGAGGACTGAACGGTGGCAATTCGGCAACGTGCCTGCGTCGGACGTTCTGCTACCGTCCGACGCTCGGCACTCTCCCTTCTTCTTTCCAGCCTGACCTTTGCCGCCTCCGCGGCGTGTCCGGCTGTTGCGCAATCGCTGCCGCCGACCCGCGCCGCGATCGCCGATCCCCATGCCGCGCACATCGCCGAGGCGTCGCAGCGCTTCGCTATCCCGCAGGCATGGATCGTCGCGGTGAAGCACACCGAAAGCCGTGACGACGTGCGTGCGGTATCGCCCGCCGGTGCGCTTGGCCTCATGCAGATCATGCCCGAAACCTGGGCCGAACTGCGCGCTCGTTACCGGCTCGGTCGTGATCCGTTCGATCCTCGCGACAACATCATCGCCGGCACCGCCTATCTGCGCGAGATGCTTGATCGCTACGGCACGGTCCCGGCGATGCTTGCTGCCTATAATGCTGGCCCGGCGCGCTACGACCAGCATCTCGCCACCGGCCGCGCTCTGCCGGCAGAGACGCGCGCCTATGTCGCTTTGCTCGCGCCCGCGCTTGGTGCCGCCGCGCCGTCGGACGGAACGCACATCGTGCTCCAGCCGCCGGCCGATTGGCGCGAAGCATCGCTCTTCGTGGCGCGCGACGATAACCGCCGACCTGTTGCCAATCGTCAGCCGAACGGTCTGCAACCTTCCGTTCCGGCGCAGGACGACAATGCTGCCGGATTGCAGACGGCACCCATTTTCCTCGCCAGGCGAGAGGGAGACGGTGCGCAATGACAGTCAACCGGCTCTTTCGCATCCTGTCGGGCTCTGGCGCATCATGGAGTGTGCCGGGGGTGGAGGCAGGAGCAGCGACCGAAGGATGGCAGGATAAAAGGGCGCACATTGCGCGGCGGTTGGGCGGTTGTTTTTGTTTAGGTTTCTGGCCCCTTTTGCACATTGTCCGGCTTTGCCGCAATGTTCGCAAGCAGTCCAACACCCTGTTTCTGCGCGATCTTTTGCACATTGCGGAGTTGCGCCATGGCCGATGAGCGCGAGTTCCGCGTCCGACCGGGGTGCATCCGGTCCAGCCGGGCGCAGTCGGCGCGGTCCTTCATTTCGCAGGCGCTCGCCGCGGCGAAGAAGGCCGGCGGCGGCGTGTCTCGCTCCGGCCGCGTCGTCTCCGGCAACCGCTCGCGCTTCGGTCACGGCCAGCGCGCCAGCATTCAGGCCAATCGCCTGATCTCGTCCCGCTCGCGCGGCGCCGTCGTCAAGGCGCGTGTCGTGCGCCATTCCGCCCGGACTGCGCCGCTCGGCACCCATCTCAATTATCTGCGTCGCGAGGGCGTGACCCGTGACGGGGAAAAGGCCCGCCTGTTCGGGCCGGGAACCGAGAACGCCGATGCAGGCGCCTTCGCCGAACGCTGCGAGGATGACCGGCATCATTTCCGGTTCATCGTATCGCCGGACGACGCCGTGGAAATGGCCGACCTCAAATCCTTCACCCGCGATCTCGTCGGGCAGATGGAGAAGGATCTCGGTACTCGGCTCGACTGGGTGGCGGTGGATCACTGGAACACCGAGCATCCCCATGTCCACCTGATCGTGCGCGGCGTCCGCGACGACGGCCGGGATCTTGTGATCTCGCGTGACTACATCAAGGAAGGGATCCGTGACCGGGCGCGCGATCTCATCACCCAGGAACTGGGGCCGCGCACCGACCTCGACATCCGCCGCACTTTGGAGCGCCAGATTGAATCGGAGCGCTGGACCCAGCTCGACCGCCAGCTTGTCCGGGATGCACGAGAAACCGGCATCGTCGATCTCGCACCGCGAGCCGATCGGCAGCCCGACGAGTTTCATGCCCTGAAGGTCGGACGGCTGCGCAAGCTGGAAGTCCTTGGGCTGGCCGGACAGGTCGGCCATTCGCAATGGTTCATCAAGCCCGAGGCCGAGGCGGTGCTGCGCGAACTCGGCGAACGCGGCGACATCATCAAACGGATGCACAAGGCGCTGACGGACCGCGGCATCGAGCGCGGCTCCGCCAACTATGTGTTGGCAGGCGAAAGCCTCGATGAGCCGATCATCGGTCGCCTGGTCGATCGCGGTCTCGACGACGAGCTGAGAGGCTCGGCCTATGCCGTCGTCGACAGCGTGGATGGACGCACCCATCACATCAAGCTGCCCGACCTCGATGCTGCCGGCGACAGCGTTCCCGGCTCGATCGTCGAGCTGCGCAAATTCGATGATGCGCGCGGTGAGCGCCGCGTCGCACTCGCCGTTCGCTCCGATCTCGACATCGAGCGACAGATCTCGGCGTCGGGCGCGACCTGGCTCGACCGACAGGCAGTCGCGAAGGAGCCGCTCTCCTTATCCGATGGTGGCTTCGGCGCCGAGGTGCAGCAGGCCATGGAGCGGCGTGCTGACCATCTTGTCGAAGAGGGGTTGGCCGAGCGGCAGGGACTCAGCGTGGTGTTCGCCCGCAGGCTGGTCGACACCTTGCGCCGCCGCGAGCTCGATGCGCTTGGCGAGAAACTCGCCACCGAGACGGGCCAGCCATTCAACCGCGCTGGCAGTGGCGAATATGTCGCTGGCACCTATCGTCAACGCTTCGCGCTTGCCTCCGGCCGCTACGCGATGATCGACGACGGTCTCGGCTTCCAGCTCGTACCGTGGTCTCCATCGCTGGAAAAGCAGCTCGGCCGGCACGTCTCCGGCATCGCCCGTAACGACGGCGGCATCGACTGGAGCTTTGGCCGCAAGAGAGGGCTCGGCCTTTAACCTTCAACATCGGAGAAAGGACCAACGCCATGTCCGCGACGAAAATCCTCTGGGGCCAGATCCTCACCGTCCTTCTGATCGTGCTAATGACGACCTGGGGAGCGACACAGTGGACGGCCTGGCAACTCGGCTTCCAGCCCCAGCTCGGCCATCCCTGGTTCGTGATTGCCGGTTGGCCGGTCTATTACCCACCGGCCTTTTTCTGGTGGTGGTATTTCTACGACGCCTATGCGCCGCCGATCTTCGTGGAAGGCGGTATGATCGCCGCGTCCGGTGGTTTCATCGCCATAGCGGTTGCCATCGGCATGTCGGTCTGGCGGGCACGCGAAGCCAAGAATGTCGCGACCTACGGATCGGCGCGCTGGGCCGAGCCTGAGGAAGTGAAGGCCGCCGGTCTGCTCGACCAGGACGGCGTTGTTCTCGGCAGGCTCGATCGGGCCTATCTGCGGCATGACGGTCCGGAGCATGTCCTGTGTTTCGCGCCGACCAGATCGGGCAAGGGCGTCGGCCTGGTCGTGCCTTCGCTGCTCACTTGGCCCGGTTCGGCCATCGTCCACGACATCAAGGGCGAAAACTGGACACTCACCGCCGGCTTCCGATCCCAGCACGGTCGCGTGCTGCTATTCGATCCGACCAATGCAAAGTCCGCCGCCTACAATCCGCTGCTCGAGGTGCGGCGGGGTGAATGGGAGGTCCGCGACGTCCAGAACATCGCCGACATCCTGGTCGATCCCGAAGGCTCGCTCGACAAGCGGAACCATTGGGAGAAGACGTCGCATGCGCTTCTCGTCGGCGCCATCCTGCACGTTCTTTATGCTGAGAAAGACAAGACGCTGGCCGGCGTCGCGGCATTCCTGTCCGATCCGAAGCGGCCGATCGAGTCGACTCTCGCCGCGATGATGAAGACGGCGCATCTGGGTGAAGCCGGTCCGCATCCGGTCATTGCCAGTGCTGCACGCGAACTGCTGAACAAGAGCGACAACGAGAGATCCGGCGTGTTGTCGACCGCCATGTCGTTTCTGGGCTTGTACCGCGATCCTGTCGTTGCAGAGGTGACGCGCCGTTGCGACTGGCGCATTACCGACATCGTCGGCCGCAAGAAGCCGACGACGCTCTACCTCGTCGTACCGCCGTCAGACATCAATCGGACGAAGCCGCTCATTCGCCTGATCCTCAACCAGATTGGCCGGCGCCTGACCGAGGATCTGCAGGCGAAGGCGGGACGACAAAGATTGCTGCTCATGCTGGATGAGTTTCCGGCTCTGGGAAGGTTGGATTTCTTCGAGTCGGCTTTGGCCTTCATGGCAGGCTATGGTCTCAAATCATTCCTGATCGCGCAGTCGCTAAACCAGATCGAGAAGGCATACGGGCCAAACAATTCGATCCTCGACAATTGCCATGTGAGAGTCTCCTTCGCGACGAATGACGAGAGAACCGCGAAGAGGGTGAGCGATGCACTCGGCACCGCCACAGAGATGAAGGCGATGAAGAACTATGCCGGGCACCGGTTGTCGCCCTGGCTCGGGCATTTGATGGTCTCGCGCTCGGAAACCGCGCGGCCGCTGCTCACCCCTGGCGAGATCATGCAGCTTCCTCCGGCCGACGAGATCGTCATGGTCGCTGGAACGCCGCCGATCCGGGCGAAGAAGGCGCGGTATTTCGAGGATGCGCGGTTTCAGGAGCGGATATTACCTCCGCCGAAACTGGTCCGTGCCGGCGAACCGCATCCGGATGACTGGAGCCGCCTGCCGATCCCGACCCGCCCTCCGTTCGATGACGTCGTGGCGGGCGCCACCGAAGAGGATGAGGACCCGACCGAATCCGAACGCCGGCGTCAGCCGGAGCTGAGCCGGGTGAAACCCGTCGAGAAAAAGGAGCCGATCGAGAACGAGTTCGAGATCGATCCCCCCGATGAGATGGAGGAGGAAGCCACCCGGAACCGTCGTATGACCCGGCTCATGCAGGGTGTGGCGCGGCAGGTGTCGCTTGATCCGAATGACGGGATGGAGCTGTGAACGCATGACCGGCAGGAAAAAGAAGACGCAGATCTCCGTTTATCTCGAACCCGACGTCATGACGATGCTCTCGGACTATTCGGCGCGCCGGGAGCAGCCGATGTCCTTGATCGTGGAGGCGGCCGTCGCCTCCTTCCTGTCGCCGGACGACGCCGAACGGCGCGAGGGGTTGATCACCAAGCGTCTCGACCAGATCGATCGCCGCATGACGCGGCTGGAACGTGATGTCGGCATTTCGGTCGAGACGCTTGCCGTGTTCGTTCGCTTCTGGCTCACCACCACGCCAGCACTGCCCGAACCGGCCGTACAGGCGGCGCGAGCCAAGGCCGGCGAGCGCTATGAGGCATTCGTCTCGGCACTCGGCCGCCGGCTCGCTCAGGGGCCAAAACTGCGGCAGGAAATTTCCGAGGATGTCGCCGACTCATCTGACAGTCAGGGCTCCCCGCGCATGGGCGCACATGGCGAGTAGTGACGGCTTTCGCGAGATCAAGCAGATCGCGGCACCGCCGTTTCCCTGTATTTGCACGCTACGCTACTACGACGCCAATTCCTTGTTGAATCAGCATAATTTCTGGCTCCTTTAATCATCCCCATCCGGGGACCGTCTGATTTTCCTCGGCGAGAAACGGGGATCGGATGGCAGTCTCGCATCGAAATTCAGAAGGCTTTGCGCGTGGCGCCCGGATGCTGCGCACCGCGCTAGGTGCATCCATCGCCCGCTTTCTGGAAGATCCCGGTGTCGTCGAGGTAATGCTCAATCCGGATGGGCGATTGTGGATCGACCGGCTCTCCGAAGGCATGTCCGACACCGGCGAGCGCATCTTGCCCGCGGATGGCGAACGCATCATCCGCCTGGTTGCTCACCACGTCGGCGCAGAAGTTCATGCCGGCGCTCCACGTGTTTCGGCCGAACTGCCCGACAGCGGCGAACGCTTCGAAGGTCTCCTGCCTCCGATCGTCACCGGTCCGGCCTTCGCCATCCGCAAGCCGGCGATCTCGGTGTTCACACTCGACGACTATGTTGCGGCAGGAACGATGACCGCCAATCAGGCGGCATTGCTGCGCGAGGCCGTCGCATCGCACGCCAATGTCCTCGTCGCCGGCGGCACGGGCACCGGCAAGACGACACTCACCAATGCTCTGCTGGCCGAAGTGGCGAAGGGGCAGGATCGGCTTCTCATCATCGAGGATACCCGCGAGCTTCAAAGCCAGTCCGAGAACAAGGTGCCGATGCGCACCAAGGATTTCATCGCCAATCTGACCGATCTGGCACGCTCCGCCATGCGCTTCCGGCCTGACCGCATCATCGTCGGCGAGGTGCGCGGTCCCGAAGCTCTCGACCTGCTCAAATTGTGGGGAACGGGACATCCCGGCGGCATCGGCACCATCCACGCCGGTACCAGCATCGGCGCGCTCCGCCGTCTCGAGCAGCTCATCCAGGAAGCTGTCGTCACCGTCCCCAAGGCACTGATCGCCGAGACCATCGACATTGTGGCGGTTCTCTCCGGTCGCGGTTCCGTGCGCCGGCTCTCCGAACTCGCCCGCGTCGAAGGGCTCGACCCCGACGGCGATTACCGGGTCGCTTCCGCTCACCTTTCCCCTGATCGCCAACCACTCCCGAAAGGAGAACAGTCATGACCTCCCATGTTCCGCCCATCCTGCCCACGGCGCCGGATCAGGCGTGCGCACCGTCCGTTCTGCGCGGCATCCGTCGGCACCTCATGGGACCGACTACGCTCGCCGTCGTTATGATGATGGCGGCCGTGCCGGCTCATGCTTCCGGATCCTCCATGCCGTGGGAGGCGCCGCTTCAGTCGATCCTCGAATCCATCGAGGGGCCGGTGGCCAAGATCGTCGCCGTCATCATCATTATCGCCACCGGCCTGGCGCTGGCCTTCGGCGACACAAGCGGCGGTTTTCGCAGGCTGATCCAGATCGTTTTCGGCCTGTCGATTGCCTTCGCCGCCAGCTCCTTCTTCCTGAGCTTCTTCTCCTTCGGCGGCGGGGTACTGGTCTGATGGCCGGGGCGCTCTTACGGATCGACGATGTGCCGGGGCTCAATGTCCCGGTCCATCGGGCGCTGACCGAACACATCCTGCTCGGCGGCGCTCCGCGCGCCATCGCCATCATGAACGGAACGCTCGCCGGAGCCGTGGGCCTCGGCCTGCGCCTTTGGCTGGTAGGTCTCGCCATCTGGGCAGTCGGCCATTTCGCCGCCGTCTGGGCGGCGAAACGCGATCCGCTGTTCGTGGAAGTCGGTCGCCGTCATCTGCGCATCCCTGGTCACCTTGCGGTCTGAGGAGCGCGACCATGCTGAACCTTGCCGAATATCGCCGCACCGCCAGCCGCCTCGCGGATTTCCTGCCCTGGGCCGCGCTCGTCGGCGAGGGCGTCGTTCTGAACAAGGACGGATCGCTGCAAAGGACCGCGCAATTTCGCGGTCCAGACCTCGAATCCGCCGTCGCTGCCGAACTGGTCGCCGTCGCCGCGCGCCTCAACAATGCCTTCCGGCGTCTCGGCTCTGGCTGGGCGATCTTCGTGGAAGCGCAGCGCCAGGAGGCCGCAACCTATCCCGACAGCCGTTTTCCAGATCCGGCCTCGGCATTGCTCGATGCCGAGCGCAAGGCCGATTTCGAGGAACAGGGCAGCCATTTCATTTCCGGCTACTTCCTCACCTTCACCTATCTCACGCATGCCGAGGACGCAGCCCGCGCCGAGACCTGGCTCTATGAGGGCCGTGAACGCTCCGGCGTCGATCCGAACGAGATCTTGCGCGGCTTCATCGATCGCACCGATCGCGTGCTGGCGCTGCTCGACGGCTTCATGCCGGAATGCGACTGGCTCGACGACAGCGAGACGCTGACCTACCTGCATTCCACTGTCTCGACCAACCGGCATCGCGTCCGGGTTCCCGAGACGCCGATGTATCTGGACGCGTTGCTGGCCGATCAGCCCCTGACCGGCGGGCTGGAACCGCGCCTTGGCAACACCCATCTGCGCATCCTCACCATCGTCGGCTTTCCGACCGCGACCACGCCCGGAGTTCTCGATGAACTGAACAAGCTTGCCTTTCCCTATCGCTGGTCGACGCGCGCCATCCTGCTCGACAAGACCGACGCCATCCGGCTGCTCACACGAATTCGCCGTCAGTGGTTTGCGAAGCGCAAGTCGATCGCTGCGATCCTGAAAGAAGTCATGACCAACGAGGCGTCGGTTCTCGTGGACACCGACGCGGCGAACAAGGCGGCCGACGCGGACATCGCGCTTCAGGAGCTCGGCGCCGACTATGCCGGCATGGCCTATGTCACGGCGACCATTGCCGTGTGGGACACCGATCCCCGCCTTGCCGACGAAAAGCTCCGGCTTGTCGAGAAGGTCGTGCAGGGCCGGGACTTCACAGCGATGTCCGAAACCATCAATGCCGTCGATGCCTGGCTCGGCTCGCTGCCGGGGCATGTCTATGCCAACGTCCGCCAGCCGCCGATCTCGACGCTCAATCTTGCCCACATGATCCCCCTCTCCGCCGTGTGGGCGGGACCGGAACGGGATGACCATCTCGGTAGCGCCCCCTTGCTCTTCGGCAAGACCGAGGGAAGCACCCCGTTCCGGCTTTCCATTCATGTCGGCGACGTCGGGCACACGCTGGTCGTCGGGCCGACCGGCTCCGGCAAGAGCGTGCTACTCGCCTGCATGGCGCTCCAGTTCCGGCGCTACGCTCAATCCCAGGTGTTCGCGTTCGATTTCGGCGGCTCGATCCGGGCCGCGGCCCTTGCCATGGGCGGCGACTGGCATGATCTCGGCGGCGACCTCACCGAGGGGAATGCGTTTTCTGTCTCGCTCCAGCCGCTTGCGCGCATCCATGACATGCCGGAACGCGCCTGGGCGGCCGACTGGATCGTCGCCATCCTGACGCGCGAGAGCATCGCGATCACGCCGGATGTCAAGGAGCACATCTGGGCGGCGCTGACCTCGCTCGCCTCGGCGCCGGTCGAGGAACGCACCATCACCGGCCTGACAGTACTGTTGCAATCAACCGACCTGAAGCAGGCGCTCAGGCCCTATTGCATCGGTGGTCCCTACGGTCGGCTGCTCGATGCTGAAACCGAACATCTCGGCAGCGCGTCGGTGCAGGCTTTTGAAATCGAAGGCCTGGTCGGCACGGGTGCTGCTCCGGCCGTCCTGTCCTATCTGTTCCATCGTATCGGCGACCGGCTCGACGGCTCGCCCACCATGCTCATCATCGACGAAGGTTGGCTGGCGCTCGATGACGAAGCCTTTTCCGGGCAGTTGCGGGAGTGGCTGAAGACACTCAGGAAAAAGAACGCTTCGGTCATCTTCGCCACGCAGTCGCTCTCCGACATCGACAATTCGGCGATTGCACCGGCGATCATCGAAAGTTGCCCGACGCGTCTTCTTCTCCCGAACGAACGCGCCGTCGAACCGCAGATCACCGCCATCTATCAGCGCTTCGGACTGAATGCGCGCCAGATCGAGATCCTCGCGAGGGCCACCCCGAAAAAAGACTACTACTGCCAGAGCCGCCGGGGGAACCGCCTGTTCGATCTCGGCCTGTCCGAAGTCGGCCTGGCACTGACGGCCGCCTCCTCGAAAACCGATCAGTCCGCCATCGCCCGCATCTTCGCCGAGCACGGCCGGGACGGCTTCCTTGCCGCCTGGCTGCGCCTGCGCGGCGTCGATTGGGCCGCCGACCTCATTCCCGCCCTCGCCAATCTCATCCCCCAGCCCGATAAGGAGACTTCCTCATGAACACCCGTTATTCCCGCACGGCGCTGCTTGCCGCATCCTTTCTTGCCGTCTCAGGCCCGGCTTCGCTGGTTCTGGCGCCGCCGGCTTCCGCCGCCTGGATCGTCTACGACCCGACGAACTACTCGCAAAATCTGCTGTCTGCCGCGCGGGCGCTGGAGCAGGTCAACAACCAGATCACCTCGCTTCAGAACGAAGCGCAGATGCTCATCAACCAGGCCCGCAATCTGGCGAGCCTGCCGTATTCGTCGCTCCAGCAGATACAGCAATCCGTTCAGCGCACGCAGCAGCTTCTCAGCCGGGCGCAGAACATCGCCTTCGATGTCGGCCAGATCGATCAGGCGTTTCAGTCGAAATACGCCAACGTGTCGCTGTCGGCCACCGATGCGCAGCTTGTTGCCGATGCCAAGGAGCGCTGGAGGAACAGCGTCGGCGGACTTCAGGACGCCATGCGCGTGCAGGCCACCGTCGTTGGCAATATCGATACCAACCGCACCGAGATGTCGCAACTGGTTGGTCAGAGCCAGAGCGCGACCGGCGCGCTTCAGGCTGCACAGGCAGGCAATCAGCTTCTCGCCCTCCAGTCGCAGCAGCTCTCCGACCTCACGGCATTGCTTGCCGCCAATGGCCGGTCCACCGCGCTCACCGAGGCAGAACGCGCCGCCGCGGCCGAACAGGGTCGCGTGCAGCGCGAGCGCTTCCTGACGCCGGGCTCCGGCTATCAGGCCGGCAGCGCCAAGATGTTCAACTGAGGGCGTGGGCCATGGACGGCAAGATGCTGGCCCGCTTGGGCGCCGTCGTCTTTGTCGCCGTCGCGATCACCGCGACGGCGACCGAAATGCTCAGAAGGAGAGAGGCGCCCGCACCATGGACACGCCCCACGGCCGCCGTCGGATCGCCGGCAGATCCACTTCGCGTTGGACAGCGCCGGTGCCAGCAGCTCGGGCAGGCCGCAACGAACGACGCCGAATGCCTGCGCATCTGGTCGCAAACGCGAGACCGCTTCCTCGGCAGGACGTCCGTACCGGCCGCCCCACAGACCATCGAAGGACAGTGATCCATGGGCGGCAGCGGCGTCATCGACAATTTCCTCGGGGTCTTCACCTCTTATATCGACAGCGGGTTCGGTCTTCTCGGCGGCGAGGTCGCCTTCATCGCCACCACGCTGATCGTCATCGACGTGACGCTCGCCGCCCTGTTCTGGAGCTGGGGCGCCGACGACGACATCATCGCTCGACTGGTGAAGAAGACCCTGTTCGTCGGGGCTTTCGCCTACATCATCGACAATTGGAACAATCTGGCGAGGATCATCTTCGAGAGCTTCGCCGGCCTCGGCCTCAAAGGCTCCGGCACCGGCTTTTCGACGGCGGACCTCCTTCGTCCCGGCCGGGTGGCGCAAGTCGGTCTCGACGCGGCCCGGCCGCTCCTGGAATCCATTTCCGACCTCATGGGCTGGGTCGCGTTCTTCGAGAATTTCATCCAGATCGCATGCCTGCTGTTCGCCTGGGCGCTCGTCCTCTTGGCTTTCTTTATTTTGGCGATCCAGTTGTTCGTCACGCTGATCGAATTCAAGCTGACCGTTCTCGCCGGATTTGTCCTCATCCCATTCGGATTGTTTGGGAAGACGGCCTTCATGGCCGAAAGGGTCCTCGGCAGTGTCGTCTCTTCCGGCATCAAGGTGCTGGTGCTCGCTGTCATCATCGGCATCGGCTCGACGCTGTTCAGCGAGTTCACCTCCGGCTTCGGCGGGGTCACGCCGACGATCGACGACGCGATGGCGATCGTGCTCGCAGCACTTTCCCTGCTCGGCCTCGGCATCTTCGGACCGGGCATTGCCAACGGTCTGGTTTCCGGAGGCCCGCAACTTGGTGCTGGTGCTGCCGTTGGCACCGGCCTCGCCGTCGGAGGTGCTGCACTTGCCGCAGGCGGTGCGGCTGGCCTGGCCTTGCGCGGTGGGGCTGCGGCACTGTCCGGCGGCGCTGCTGCCGTTCGTGGTGGCGCAGCGGCGGCAGGTGCCGCCTCGACCGCCTACAATCTCGGATCGATGGGGCAGACCGGCGCTGCCGGTGTGGCGTCCGGTCTCGGCGGTGTCGCGCGAGGAGCAGGCTCCGCCACCGTCTCGCCTCTGAAGCGCGCGATCGGTCGTGCGTCCGAAAGCGTTAAATCGGATTTCTCCGGAGGCGTGAAAGGCGGCTTCAGCGCCACCGGCGGCTTTTCCACCCTCGGCACGGTCGGCGGTGCCGAAGCCGCCAATGATGATTCCTTTGCCGCCACCCCCGCAGCTTCGGGCAATGGCGCCCCCGATTGGGCCAGGCGCATGAAACGCAGCCAGCACTTCAGCCACGGCGTTTCCGCGGCCGCCCATGCCGTTCGTTCCGGCGACAGTCATGGCGGCGGCTCTTCCGTTAATCTCTCCGAAAGTGACCGCTCATGAGCTTGTTCAAACGACCGGCAACCCACTACGGCAAGACGCCGCAACCCGAGACACCCTATCAGAAGGCCGCACAGGTCTGGGATGAGCGCATCGGCTCGGCCCGCGTGCAGGCGAAGAACTGGAGGTTCATGGCCTTTGGAAGCCTGATCCTGTCGGCAGGCTTTGCCGCAGCACTCGTCTGGCAGTCCACGCGAGGGACCGTCGTGCCCTGGGTCGTGGAGGTCGACAAGCTCGGTCAGGCACAGACCGTCGCCGCCGCCACGGCCGACTATCGTCCAACAGATCCGCAGGTCGCGTGGCATCTGGCGCGCTTCATCGAACAGGTCAGGAGCATTCCCGCCGATCCCATCATCGTGCGCCAGAACTGGTTCCGCGCCTATGACTGGACGACGGATCGGGGCGCGACGGCGCTGAACGACTATGCGCGCAGCAATGACCCGTTCACCAAGGTCGGCAAGCAGCAGGTTGCCGTCGAGGTTTCCAGCGTCATTCGCGCATCTCCCGACAGCTTCCGCGTCGCCTGGATCGAGCGCCGATACGAGAACGGACAGCTTTCCACCACCGAGCGCTGGACCGCGATCCTGACCATAGTGATCCAGACGCCCCGCGATGCTGAACGGCTCAAGTCCAATCCTCTCGGCATCTACGTCAACGCGATTTCGTGGTCGAGGGAGATGGGCGAATGAACAAGCCGCCAATCCGCAGAGCCGGAACCCCTTCTTTCCGCAAACCCGCCATTGTCGCCGTGCTCCTTTCCACCGCTGCGCTGGCCGGATGCGCCACGCCGCAGAAGCCGCCGCAGATCCGCTACGATTCCGATGTGCCGGCATTGCCGGTCGTTCCCACCGTGCTGAGGGATGAGCGCCCGAAGCCGCTGCACATTCCGCCGGGCTGGACGCCGGCGCGTGGGGGTGCCACCGCAACCACGCCGACCGGCCGGGTTCAGAATGCCAATGCGGCGGCCCGTGTCGAGCCACGCCGGGATGGTTACTACAATGCAATCCAGATCTATCCCTGGAGCGAAGGCGCCCTCTATCAGGTCTATGCCGCACCCGGCCAGATCACCGACATCACGCTTGAACCCGGCGAAAGCCTGACCGGAGCCGGGCCGATCGCTGCCGGCGACACCACACGCTGGATTATCGGCGACACCGAGAGCGGCAGCGGCACCACCCGGCGCGTCCATGTCCTTGTGAAACCCTCGCGCCCCGACATCACCACCAATCTGGTGATTTCCACCGATCGACGCACCTACATGCTCGAACTGCGATCCGGCGAAACGCCCTACATGCCGTCGGTCGCCTGGTCTTACCCGCAGGTGCCGGGCTCGCAGCAGTCCATTCCGGACACGCCGGCTATTCCGGCTGTCGTGGCACGAAACTACCGCTACGGTCTCACCGGAGACACGCCGCCGTGGCGGCCCGTCTCCGTCTATGACGATGGCCGCAAGGTCTATGTCGAATTCCCGCGCGGCATAGTGCAAGGGGAGTTTCCGCCCCTGTTCGTCGTCGGCCCAGAGGGTGAAGCGCAAATCGCCAATACCCGTATCTATCGGAACATCCTGATCGTGGACCGTCTCTTCGGTGCGGCCGAGCTGCGCCTTGGCAGCGGCAAGCATCTGCAGACCGTGAGGATCGTCCGGACAAACGGCGTAGTACAGGCGCCGGTTGTCCGAGACAAAGAAGGAGGACGGTCGTCATGAGCGAGGCCGGCAACAGTCAAGAAGCAACTCCGGCGCTCAATCCTGTCACACCCATGCGCTTGCGGGCAGAACCACCACGCGTCACCAGGCTGTCGCGCAGGGTGCTCCTCGGCCTTGGCCTGGTCGCATCGCTCGGCATCGGTGGCGCGTTGATCTATGCTCTTCAGACCCGAGATCGTGGCAATGGTGGCGAAGAACTCTATTCCACCGAGAACCGGACCACGGCCGACGGTCTGGCAGGCCTGCCGCGGGACTATACCGGCCCGATCCTGGGGCCAGCTTTGCCCGGCGATCTCGGCCGTCCGATCCTCAGTGCGCAGGATCGTGGCCAGCCTGTTGTTGTGCCGACAGCGCCGGGTGTCGATCCGGCCGAACAACGCCGCCTCGCCGAAGCGGAATCCGCCCGAACCAGCCGCGTGTTCTTCCAGACGGAAACACGCACGACGGCAAGCGCAATAGCGCCTGACGCGAATACGACCACAAATCTTGCCGGTCTCGATCAGGCTGGCACTCCTACTGCGCAGGACCGACAGGTCGCCTTCCTCAACGCCGCCGTCGACCGACGCACTGTGGCGGCCGATCGCGTGATGCCGCCGGTGTCGCCCTATGTGCTGCAGGCCGGTTCGGTAATCTCCGGAGCGCTGATCACCGGCATTCGCTCCGATCTCCCCGGCCAGATTACCGCCCAGGTCACCGAGAACATCTACGACAGCCCGACCGGCCGCATCCTGCTCGTACCGCAAGGAACCCGCATCATCGGCCAATACGACAACAATGTCGGTTTCGGGCAGAGGCGTGTCCTGCTGGTCTGGAACCGGCTGATATTCCCGAATGGCCGATCCATCGTCCTTGAACGACAGCCCGGCGCCGACACGCAGGGCTATGCCGGTCTCGAGGACGGCGTCGACTACCACTGGTGGGATCTGGCGAAAGCTGCTGGCCTCTCGACATTGCTCGCGGTCGGCGCAGAGCTTGCCATGGATGACGAAGACCGGCTGGTTCAGGCTATCCGCAATGGTGCGCAAGATACCATCAACGATGCTGGTCAGCAGATCATCCGCCGCCAGTTGCAGATCGCGCCCACGCTCACCATCAGGCCAGGTTTCCCGGTGCGGATCATCGTCACCCGAGACCTTGTGATGGAGCCCTATAGAGGTTAGCCCGATGACAAAATTGAAACTCGGGCCGCTCGTCGACGACAAGCCCGTCAAGGTGAGTATTGAACTTCCCGGACCGCTATATCGGGATCTTGTTGCCTATGCGGAGCTGCTCCACCGTCAGCAACAAGGCCAATCGTCGGCCGATCCCGCCAAGCTGATCGTGCCTATGCTTCAGCGATTCATTACGACCGATCGCGGCTTCGCAAAGGAAAAGCGCGCTGTTCTGGGTTTTTCCGGCGCATCGTCTCAAACACCAAAGATTGACGAATCGCGCTAAAGTACCGGAGCCGCCGGCACCGCTCACCGAGCGCTATCGGTCTGATTGGCAATTGCATTCCATCGAACTTTTCCAGTGGCCAAGTCCAGAAATTGCTTCAGTGCTGGATTATGATTCCTTGGCGACCAGACAGCACTAAAATGAATGTCTTCCAGGCCATCCAAGATGGGAACGAACACGACTTCCTTGTGTGCACCGCCGGACGTTGACGACAATATGAGCGAAATGCCGAACCCTTCTCCGACCATGTTCAAAAGATTGTCTCGTCCGACTCCCTGAATGGATATTCTCGGTTCGGAATCGGATTTGGAAAGCTGCCGCAGTAGATATTGATCCAATTCCGCACCAGCGATACCGGCCGGGATCAGGAATGTCTCGTTGCGCACATCTGCCCAGGAAACGCTCTCTGCCGTTGCAAGAGGATGCCGTTTTGGCAGCGCAAGGAAAAGTCGCTCGGTCCACAGTTGAACCGTTTTGCAACCGGCTAACTGAGGCTCTCCCGGAAGAAAGGCCACATCGATACGGCCGCTGAGAAGATTGGCGGCTGCCACTTCGGACGTCGATTCCTCTATTTTTACCTCTACACCGTAAGCGGCAAGGAGACCCCATCTGGCGCGGCTGATGCTGAGTAGGGTATGTCGGGCATACGAGTTCTCTGAATGTGAGGATCTATGTCTAGACCTGCGGCTAGCCTTGGGTTGATGCGAATGATCGAGGCGGTGCCCGATCGCCTTGACGGGTCGCCGCGACAGTTGCGGCGGTTCTGGTCCGACGAATTCAAGGCCACAGCGGTTGAGCAGGCCTGTCAGCCCGGTGTGAACATGTCTGCCGTGGCGCGGCAGATCGGTATCTTGCCGTCCCAACTCTACCGCTGGCGTAGAGAACTGTTGGGCAGTGATGAGTCTGGACTAGCAGCACCAGTTGATCCGCAGAGCGTCGCACCTGACCCCGACCCCGTCGTCGAAATCGACATTGACGGTATCGTCGTGCGGGTCGGCCGGCATGTTGAAGAAGCGCATCTGCAGCGTGTCATCCGAGCGGTTCGCTCAGCATGATCCCCGCAGGTGTAAAGGTCTTCCTGGCCAGCCATCCCATCGACTTCCGCAAAGGGCCGGACAGCCTGCTGTCGCTGGTGCGGGATGCTGGCAGTGATCCGTTCAACGGCTCGCTTTATGTCTTCCGGGCCAAACGGGCCGACCGGATCAAGATCGTCTGGTGGGATGGATCCGGGGTTTGCCTTTACGCCAAGCGGCTGGAGAAGGCGCAGTTTTGCTGGCCGCGGATAGGCCACAACCGAGTCCAGCTCAACCATGCCCAACTCATGGCGCTCGTTGAAGGCATGGACTGGAAACGGGTGCGTTCGGTGGCGGTGAAGCCGCCGGAGATTGTTGGGTAAATGCCTGCGGCAAAGTGAATCAACCGCCTGAAAGGGCAGGAAAATCGGAGCAAAATATGCTCTAGTAGGCGTCATGACGCCGCCCGATCTGCAGCTCCCGGATGATATAGAGACCCTGAAAGCTATGGTCCTTGCCATGGCCGAGAAGGCAGCGCGCACCGATGCTCTTGAGAGCGAGGTCGCAGACCTGAAAGCCAGAAACGCCGATGCTGATGAACGCATCGAACGACTGACCCAGATCCTGAAAGCCTTTGATCGTGCCCGCTTTGGCCGGCGATCAGAAAAACTCGGCTCTCCAGGCATCGATGATGAGCAGCAGGCCTTTGTCTTCGAGGAAATCGAGACCGGCATCGCTGCGATCCGAGCCCAGGTCAACAAGGGCGCAACCCATCCCGACAGCAAACGTCCGCCGCGGCCGCGCAAAGGCTTCGCACCGCATCTGGAACGGGTCGAAGTGGTGATCGAGCCGGATGAACTGCCCGAACACGCCGGCAAACAGAAGGTGCTGATCGGAGAAGACGTCTCGGAGCGACTTGACGTCGTGCCGGCGAAGTTCCGCGTCATCGTCACACGCCGGCCGAAGTATGCCTTCAAAAATGAAGACGGCGTCATTCAGGCCGCCGCACCCGCGCACATTATCGAGGCGGGCATTCCGACGGAAGCGCTTCTCGCGCAGATCGCCGTCTCGAAGTATGCCGATGGCCTTCCGCTCTATCGGCAGGAGGCAATCTATGCCCGCGACAAGGTCGAGCTTGACCGGAAGCTGATGGCTCAATGGATGGGTAAGCTTGGCTTTGAACTTGATATCCTGGCCGACTACATTCTCGCCGAGATCAAGAAGGCTGAGCGTATCTTCGCTGACGAGACGACGTTGCCCACACTCGCGCCCGGATCCGGATCGGCCAAGACGGCCTGGCTTTGGGCTTATGCCCGCGATGACAGACCCTTCGGTGGCAGTAGCCCGCCGATGGTTGCCTATCGCTTCGAAGATAGCCGTGCTGGCGATCGGGTCGCCCGGCATCTGAGTGGCTATCGCGGTATTCTGCAGGTTGACGGACATGGTGCCTATAACAAGCTTGCCAGATCTGACGGAGGCAATGACGGCGTGATGCTGGCCTACTGCTGGTCTCATAGCAGGCGCAAGTTCTACGAGCTCCACGCCTCAGACAGCTCCAAGATCGCCACCGAGACGGTGGAACTGATGGCGAAGCTCTGGCAGGTGGAAGAAACGGCTCGCGGGCAAAGCCCTGACGCCCGTGTCGCCGCGCGCCAGGCGACATCTGCTGCGGTTGTCACGGAGCTCTTCTCCCTCTGGCAGAAGACCCTACCGCGGATCTCTGGCAAGTCGAAGCTGGCCGAGGCGATCCGCTATGCCACCTCGCGTCGCTCCATCTTCGAGCGCTTTCTCATCGACGGCCGCATCGAGCTCGATAACAACATAGTCGAGCGTGCAATCCGGCCCCAGACAATTACCAGAAAGAATAGCCTCTTCGCCGGCAGCGATGGCGGTGGAAGGACTTGGGCAACAATCGCCACGCTCCTTCAAACAGCGAAAATGAACAATGTCGATCCGCAGGCCTGGCTCACCCAAACACTCGAGCGCATAGCCAATGGTTGGCCCAGCAGCGATCTCGATGCACTCATGCCCTGGAATTACACGCGCTGAACGGTCTCAGCTTGCCGCTTACTCTACACCGCGGAAGCGGGAATGATATTCGCCTACGAGATCTGAAAGAAATCCGCTTGCCAGGGACGTCATCAGCCCGATTCGTATCTCACCTGTGTCGCCGTGATGCGCCGTTTGCATGTCCTTCACAGCTTGATGCAAATGGGATGCACCGAATGCGGCGTTTTGCAGAAACCGCGCTCCTGCAACGGTTAGCTTTGCTCCGGTGCGACTACGAGTAAAGAGGGGTACACCAAGACGTCGTTCAAGCAGTTGGACCCGGCGGCTTACAGTAGATTGGGACATGCCAACCGCATCCGCCGCACGGCGAAAACTTCCGTGTTCGGCGACCAACAATGCATATCGTAAATATCGCAGGTCAAGCGCGAGATCCGGCATCCAACAGTCTTTTATGCTGTCTTAGAGGTAATCGCTAAGCGACTATTCGGCTCTTGAAGACCGGATCCAGTCCCTTGCTTTCGCCTGCTCACTTCGCCATTCATCTATGCTGCCAACTTGACTTGTTCGGCCGGTTGTTCCTCGGCCGCTCGCGGTCATGCACGTTGCGTTGCGGTGAGCTCTTCGGATATCTCGTGGCTTCCGGCGGCGAGAACCATGCCCACCCACCCTTGCTGGCCCGCTTAATTCGATAGAGTGCCTCATCGGCATGTTTCATGAGTTGCGCCAGACCAGTCGCGTCGTCAGGATAGAGGCTCACGCCAACGCTTGCACCAAGCACAGTCCTCGTCCCGCCAATCTGGATGGGCTGCTTGAGCGCTCTTTCGACACGTCGGCAGACTTGTTCTGCCTGGTATGGCGATCCCATGTTCTCTACGAGAATGGCAAACTCATCCCCACCCAATCGGAACACAGCATCGTCGCTGCGAACACATGCGCGAAGCCTGTTGGCTATCAAGAACAGCGCTTCGTCACCGGCATCATGTCCCAGTAGATCATTGATTGGCTTGAATTCATCGAGATCGATCAGAATAAGAGCGATCATCGGCCGCACGTCGTTTTCATAAGACGTTGCGATACTGTTCCATTTTGCTGACAACCGCCGCCGATTACCAAGGCTCGTCAATGGGTCTTCGAAGGCGACGCGTCTTAGCGTCTCCTCCACCCGCTTTCGCTCGGAGACATCCTCGAATGTAGCAATCCCGACCCCTATGTCATGTAGAAGGATGCCACGCTGGTTGACGGTAACGATACCGCCATCCGCCGACACCACGTCCAGTTCCAATGGTTCTACTTTGGATATTCCGGTGGAATCGGCTCTCCGCAGACGGTGCCAGTACTCACGAGCTAAGAGTTGCTGTTCCATTTTTGGATAGCTTTGTTCAATCCACGCATCCATGGTTTCGAAATGACTTTCGTCATAACCGAAGGTCTCCTTGAAAGCACGATTCATGAACTGAATCTTACCCGCTGGTATTGCCGCCCACGAGATTGGAATTGGCAGAGCATCAAGAATGATGTGCATGTCCCGAAGCGAGAGCCCGGTATGTTTTACTCGCTCAAGAAACTCTTCCAACGCTATCTCCTGTTGCAACTCCGCATCGTTTACCTTCGCAATTTTTCCGTTTTCGAGCATTTCATGGCTTCAGGAAGGATTGCTGTTCCGTATCACGCGCACCTTCCTTGCCCTGCTCGATCATTCTTTCGAGCGGGGGCCGAAGAGCGCTTTAACAACACGCGGGCCGTACCAGACGATGACGGCCAAAGCTGCGATCAACAACAGCGCGCCGACCATTTCGTAGACGGGAAAACCCACCGCGTCTCTCGAAACGAAGAGGGCCACCACAACGCCTGCAGCAGACAGAATTGCTTGGGCTAGGATACGAACCATGGGAACCGTCTCGAATTCCTGTCACAAACGCTCTGGGGCGGGGACAGACTGGATGTTGTTCTACTGTCGCAAGCTAAGAACCGGATCGCCATGCCCAGTCCCTGATTTCCGGCATATCCTCGCCATGTTCACGGACATAGGCGAAATGCTCCTGCAGCTTGCCGCGCAGGCTTTCGACCACATGACCGGCCTTTTCCTTCAGCCCCGGCACGCGCTCGATCGCCTCGATGGCGAGGTGGTAGCGGTCGAGCTGGTTCAGCACCGTCATGTCGAAGGGCGTCGTGGTCGTGCCTTCCTCAACGAAACCTCGGACATGGATGTTCTGATGGTTGGTGCGTTTGTAGGTCAGCCGATGGATGAGATAGGGATAGCCGTGATAGGCGAAGATCACCGGCCGCTCGGTGGTGAACAGCCGGTCGAAGTCCTCGTCGGAAATCCCGTGCGGATGCTGGTCCTTCGACTGCAGCGTCATCAGGTCGACGACGTTGACGACGCGAATCTTCAGGTCCGGGATCGCTTCCCTCAGGATGGTCACCGCCGCCAATGTTTCCATCGTCGGCACGTCGCCGGCGCAGGCCATCACCACGTCGGGTGAAACCGTATCCTCCTCGTTGCCCGCCCAGTCCCAGATGCCGATGCCCGCCTCGCAATGCTTGGCGGCGTCCTCGATAGCCAGCCATTGCGGTTCCGGCTGCTTGCCGGCAACGATCACGTTGATCCGGTCCCAGGTCTTCAGGCAATGGTCGGCGACCCAGAGCAGCGTATTGGCATCCGGCGGCAGGTAGATGCGGACGATGTCCGCCTTCTTGTTGGCGACGAGATCGACGAAGCCGGGATCCTGATGCGAGAAGCCGTTATGGTCCTGCCGCCACACATGCGAGGTGAGCAGATAGTTGAGCGACGAGATCGGCTTTCTCCATTCCAGCTCGCGAGTCACCTTCACCCACTTGGCATGCTGGTTGAACATGCTGTCGATGATGTGGATGAAGGCCTCGTAGCAGGAGAAGAGGCCGTGCCTCCCGGTCAGCAGATAACCCTCCAGCCATCCCTGGCACAGATGCTCCGACAGCACTTCCATCACCCGCCCGTCGGGCGACAGATGTACGTCGTATGGTTCGATCTTCTCCATCCAGACGCGGTCGGTCACTTCGAACACGGCACCCAGCCGGTTCGATTCCGTCTCGTCCGGGCCGAAGATGCGAAAATTCTTCTCCGCGTCGTTGAGGGTCAGGATGTCGCGCAAATAACGCCCGAGGATTTCCGTCGTCTGCACCACGGTCTTGCCGGGCTCCGGCACGTCGACCGCGTAGTCGGAAAGCGGCGGGCATTTCAGTTCCTTGCGCAAGAGGCCGCCATTGGCATGCGGGTTGGCGCCCATGCGGCGGTCGCCTTCTGGCGCGAGCGCCTTCAGTTCCGGCTTCAGCCCGCCATCGGCAGTGAACAGATCTTCCGGATCGTAGCTCCGCATCCAGTCTTCGAGTATCTTCAGGTGATCCGGATTTTCCCGGCAGCCGGAAACCGGCACTTGATGGGCGCGCCAGAAGCCTTCGACCTTCTTGCCGTCCACTTCCTTCGGACCGGTCCAGCCTTTCGGGCTGCGCAGCACGATCATCGGCCAGCGCGGCAGTTCGGCAGGGGAGGCACCGCCGTGCGCCCTATCCTGGATCGCCCGGATACGCTCCATCGCTCTGTCCATCGCGCCGGCCATCAGCCGGTGCATCACCTCGGGCTCATGGCCTTCGACGAAGAGCGGCTCGTAGCCGTAGCCCTCGAACAGCTTCTTCAGGTCCTCGTCGCCGATGCGCGAAAGCAGAGTCGGATTGGCGATCTTGTAGCCGTTCAGGTGCAAGATCGGCAGAACCGCACCGTCGCGGGCCGGATTGATGAACTTGTTGGAATGCCAGCTTGCTGCCAGCGGACCGGTTTCCGCCTCGCCGTCACCCACCACGCAGGCGACGATCAGGTCCGGGTTGTCGAAGGCCGCGCCATAGGCATGAACCAGCGCATAACCGAGCTCGCCGCCTTCGTGGATCGATCCGGGCGTCTCCGGCGCCGCATGGCTCGGAATGCCGCCCGGGAAGGAGAACTGGCGGAACAGTTTTCGCATCCCGTCGGTCGTTTCGGCGATCTCCGGATAGATCTCGCTATAGATGCCTTCCAGATAGGTATTGGCCACCATGCCCGGCCCGCCATGGCCGGGGCCACAGATATAGATGACGTCGAGATCACGGGCTTTGATCACCCGGTTCAGGTGCGCATAGATGAAGTTCAGCCCCGGCGTCGTGCCCCAGTGGCCGAGCAGGCGCGGCTTGATATGCTGGGCCTGGAGCGGTTCGCGCAGGAGCGGATTGTCGAGAAGATAGATCTGGCCGACCGACAGATAGTTGGCGGCGCACCAGTAGCGATGGATGAGATTGATTTCCCCGGCGTCCAATGAGGCTGTCGTGATGAATTTTTCTTGCTGCATATTCCCGCCCTCAGCTCGCCCCAAATACGTCAGCAGTTTGGCTGACATGGGAAAGGCCAGCATCCCCCTGAACCGACAGGTTAATTTCATGTCATCATGCGATGACTGCCGGAGACCATATATCCATTCATGCTGGATGATGGCAAGTGAAAATGCAGACGCGATTGTGTTTCATTAAATACAGAAGATTATTGCCAACAACAGTAACAGCCGCCGGTGTTGCCTGAATGGTGTTCATTGCCGATTTCCCTTCATAGTAAAGCGAATGATACAGCCTCGCTGACGTTCAGTAAGCGATCTGTCCATTGACGAGGCCCCCTGATGTCCCGGATAGTTCCTGTTGCAAGATCTTCCGTGCTTCGGGGCTGACCACCGACATCGGGGCTGCAACGACAGTTCTCGCCGCGGAGCCGGCCAGATTGACCGTACCGATTGCCGCCATCCCGACGTGATCGGCCAATGTCACCTGACCGCCCTCGAGGGATTGACCAGCCAGGCGTTTCCCCAGGAGCCCGATGATTTCCGGGCTATCGGCAAAGGCGTTGTGGCCGAGGGCGTCCTTGGAACGCACGGTGCTGGTATCGATCACCGTGATCCCAAGCTGCTTCAGCACGCCGGTATAAGCGGTGGTATCGACACCGCCGACACGGTTGACTCCGCCGGAGATCCATCTCGATACCTCAAGCGCCCGGTCGCGTGTCGAGGCAAAAATGGTGAACTGCGGCCGCTTCGGTCCCATCTCTATGAGTTGGCGGCGGAAGACGTCGACATCGATATCGGGCGACGCCAGCACGACGTTGCGGACCTTCGCCGGGATCGTCTTTTCGCGCATCGCGATCCCGCGCAGAGCCTCAGCCGTCAGCCATGTTCCCATGGAATGGGCAAGGATGGTGATATCGCCGACGTCAGGGCTGCGGGCAGCCTGGATGATCAAATCCTCCAGGGCACGGCGTGAATAGTTCGTGCTTTCCTTGTCGTAGAGATAGCCGAGAACGCTGGCGCGGGAGGGCCAGGTGAACAGGATCGGAGCGGCATCGGTTCCGGCGTCATGAGTGATCTGGGCAAAACGAAAGACGGCATCCGCATAGGTGTTGTTGAAGCCATGCACGAAGATGATCACCTGCCGCTTTGCATTCCGGTTCTTGCGAAACCAGTTGAGCGCCTGCTGCTCTGAGATCACCTTCTCGTCCTTGAGCACGGCGAACTCTTTCGCAGGGTTGGGGGGCACGCGCTTCGGCCACTGGACCTCCCCGATCTTCCGCCCATCATCCGGCGGGATGGAAACGGTGAGGTTGTTGAGCGAGATCGCCGTTCCGCGCTCTCCGGAATAAAGCTCGCCGGGATCTGCGGCGGGTTTTCGGGTGGTCGCGACCAGCATGTCGACGCGGCTTGTGTCGTTCGTCGTCAAAGCCACGGGCTGAAGGACATTTTCCGGCCGGCCAGCGCAGCCGCCGAGCATGGAAAGAAGGAGCGGAAACAATATGATGCGCCTTCGCCACGCGCGTGAATTGCGTAAGCAGGCTTTTCGGGCGGCAACGGCATCCAGTGACGAAAGCCGTCGCAGCGATGCCGTGGAATCAATTGTGTTCGACATCGCGGGGAATCCTGAACCAGGTCACATAGAGAGCGGGAAGGAACAGCAGGGTCAGGACGGTTCCGACGACGATGCCGCCCATCATGGCGTAGGCCATCGGTCCCCAGAACACCTCTCTTGAGATGGGGATCAACGCCAGGGTCGCAGCGGCGGCCGTCAGCATGATCGGTCGCATCCGATGCTCCGTCGCCTCGACGACGGCCTGCCACGGCGGGATTCCTGTTGTGCGCAGGTCTTCGATTTGGACGATCAGGATCACCGAGTTCCGGATGAGGATACCGATCAGGGCGAGCACGCCGAGGATTGCGACGAAACCCAATGGCGCCTGGCTCAAGACCAGCGCGCCAACGACGCCGATCAGCGCAAGTGGAGCGACCGAGAAGACAAGGAACAACCTGTGGAAGCTTTGAAGCTGCGTCATCAGAAGCGTTGTCATGACGAAAATCATGACCGGCACCACATTTATGATCGGCGCTTGGGATTTGGCGCTCTCCTCGACCGTACCGCCGACGGCAATATCGTATCCCGGCTCCAATGAAGCCTTCAGTTCTTCTATCTTCGGATCGAGCTGTCGGACAATCGTGGCAGGTTGCATAGTGTCCCTGATACCGGCCTTGATCGTGATCGTCGGTATCCTGTTGCGCCGCCAGATCGTCGGTTGTTCCAGGTCGTAATCGAATCTGGCCACGGAAGAGAGCGGGATGGATTTCCCGCTGCTGCTCGGCAGTTGGAGGTCGAGCAGGCTGTCGATGGAGGCGCGTTCCTTTGCTTCTGCCCGTCCGACAACGTTGATCAGGTAGATCGCATCGCGGACCTGCGTCACGGTCGCGCCCTGGACGATGCCGTTGAGGGCGGTCGCGATATCTTCGGACGAGACGCCGAGCTGCCGGGCCTTGTCCTGAAGAACGTCGACCTTGACGACGCGCGCCGGCTCGTTCCAGTCGAAGACGAGGCCGGTCAGGGAAGGGTGCGACATCACGATACCAGCCGTCTTCTGCGCCAGGTCGCGGACCTTTTGAATGTCGGGACCGGAGATGCGATACTGGATTGGCTTGCCCACCGGCGGGCCGATGTCCAGTGTCCTGACGAAGGCGTCGGTGCCCGGGAAGGTTTTCAGCAAATAGGCCTGCAGGTCGGCCTTGAGCCGGTCGCGGACCTCAATACCCTTCGAGACGATGACGATCTGGCCGAAGGTGGGATCGTCGGGCTGGACGTCGAAGGACAGGATGAAGCGCGGGGCGCCCCTGCCGACATAGCTCGACCAGTGATCGATGTCGGGATTGCCGGTGAGCTTTTCCCGCTCGAATTGCGCTATCTGCCGGCTCGTCTCGGCCATAGAACTGTTTTGCGGCAGGTTCCAGTCGACGATAAGCTCCGGACGGTCGGACGCGGGAAAGAATTGCTGCTGAACCAGCGACATGCCGGCAACGGACAGACCAAACGCGGCAATTGTTACGATGATGGTCACCCAGCGAAAGCGAAGGCAGAGCTGAAGCAGCCATGAGAAGGCGGCGCCCATACGGCTCTTGTGCTCCTCGTGCTTTTTCATCGTCTTCGGCAGGATCGTCACGCCCAGCAGCGGGGTGAACAGGACGGCGACAATCCAGGACACGGTCAGCGAAACCGCGAGTACGACGAATAGCGTGAAGGTGAATTCGCCGGCGTTGCTGTTGTTGAAACCGATCGGCAGGAAGCCTGCGACGGTGACCAGCGTGCCGGTCAGCATCGGAAAGGCAGTCGATATGTAGACATGGGTCGCAGCCTTGCGCAGAGTGTCACCGACCTCCAGGCGGGCCACCATCATTTCGACGGCGATCATCGCGTCGTCGACCAGAAGACCGAGCGCGATGATGAGAGCACCGAGCGAGATGCGCTGCAGGGAAATACCGGAATATTGCATCACCATGAAGGTGATGGCGAGCACCAGGGGGATGGAGATCGCCACAACCAGCCCGGCGCGCAGGCCAAGGCTGATGAAGCTGATGGCAAGCACGATGGCGACCGCCTCGAACAGGGCTCTGGTAAAGCCGGAAACGGCTTCATCGACCACGGCTGGTTGATCGGAGACATGATCGACGGACACGCCGAGCGGCAGATCCTGGACGATGCGCTCCATCATCTCGTCAAGAGCGTGACCAAACTCAAGCAGATTGCCACCGGCCTTCATTCCGATTGCAAGCCCGATCGCCGGCTTGCCGTTGAACCGGAACAGCGACGAGGGAGGATCGACGTAACCACGTTTGACGGTTGCAACATCCGTCAGCGGAAAAAAGCGATCGTTGACGCGCAGGTTGATCGCCCGGAGGCTATCTTCGGAGATGAAGCGGCCACCGACGCGTAGCGCGATGCGCTCCGGCCCGGCGTCGACGAAGCCCGACTGGGTGACGGCATTCTGCTTTTGCAGGGTTTCGACGATGTCGGATTGATTGATGCCGAGCGCTGCGATCTTGCGGGTGGAGAACTCCAGATAGATCACCTCGTCCTGAGCGCCAATGATGTCGACCTTGCCGACATTCGGCACTGTCAGGACCTTGGTGCGGGCATCCTCGACGAGATCGCGCAACTGCCTCTGGTTCAAGCCTTCCGTGGTGAAGGCAAAGATATTTCCGTAAACATCGCCGAATTGATCGTTGAAAAACGGCCCGACGACGCCGGACGGAAACTGTTGCTGGATATCGCCGATCATGTTGCGGATGCGCTGCCATGTCGCCGGGACATTGCGTGCCTTGGTCGTCGGAAGAAGATCGACGAAGATCGTGGTCTTGCCGGCGGTCGTGAGGCTCCGCGTCCGATCGAGGCTGTCGAGCTCCTGGAGCTTTTTCTCGATACGATCGGTGACCTGCTGGGTGACCTCTTCGGCAGAAGCGCCCGGCCATTGGGCCTGGATCACCATCGTCTTGATGGTAAAGGACGGATCCTCCTCCCGTCCGAGGTTGAGATAAGCGTACATACCGGCGACCGCGAAGGCGATCATGAAATACCAGACGAAGGAACGATGTTCGAGCGCCCAGTCCGAAAGGTTGAAATTCTTCATGGGTGCAACTCCTGTCCAAGCCTGATCTTTTGTCCCTCCTGAAGTTCGCTGACGCCCGCAACCACAACTCCCTCATTCGCATTCAAGCCTGAATCGACCCGCACCATCGGGTCTTCCGGCCCGGTATGATCCAGGAGAACGGCGCGGGACGACACGGTCAGGGCATGCGGATCGATGACCCAGACGGCGGGGGCGCCGTCCTTCTCGACGATAGCCGAGCGGGGCAGCACGACGTCGTGAGCCTGCCCGCCGTCTGTGAATGTGGCGGTTACGACCGCACCGAAGCGAAAGACGTCGGGCGCCTTGTCCAGGGCGATCTTCACCCTGTAGGTTCGGGTGTCTGCATCGGCCTGCGGAGCGATTTCGCGTACCTGCCCGGATGTCCGCAAGCGGTCGTCGAGTTGCAGCGTTACGTCGATATGGGTGGACGAACGGATAAACGAAACCTGCGCCTCAGGAACGTCGATGACGACATCGCGCTGATCGAGGCGTGCAAGTTTCAGGACGGACTGTCCGGCTGTAACGGTCTGGCCCACTTCAACGGAGGTCGAGGTGATCACGCCGTCGAAGTCAGCCTCCAATCGTGCATAGCCGAGCTGCTCGTTGGCTTTTGCCAGATTGGCTTGCGCTTGCGTGACATTCGCCTCTGCCGATTTGAGGCCCTGCTCGGCCAGTTCGAGATCGGCGGCGCTGGCCGTATTGGTAGCAGTGAGCATGCGCTTGCGTCGCTCGTTGATCGCGGCATTCTCCAGCTGGGCATTCGCATTTCTGAGATCGGCCCGGGCGCTGATCACGGTGAGTTGCAGCGTGAGCGGGTCGATCTCCGCGAGAATGTCACCCTTCCTGACGACGTCGCCTGTCTCGACCCGCCGTGCGATGACACGGCCAAGAACCCGGAAGGCGAGTTCAGTCTCCACGCGCGGCTGAACCACACCGGCGAAACCCATGGCTTCGGAACGATCGGCAGCGACGTTCATCCAGACTACCGGTCGTGGCGGTGCGTTTTCCGCAGTAGCGGAATGATAGGACAAGGAGGAGGCGCAGACCGTCGCAATGAAGAGCAGCATGGCCGGGGAGGGACGCTTCATGTCAGTCGCCCTCCCAATTCACGACCTGCTCGGGGCGCAGGAACTTGCCGCCTTCCGTAACGACAAGTTCCTGTGCGGAAATCCCTTTTGCAGCAGTGAACTCGCCTGCCCGGTAACTTGCGACAGTGATGGGGCGAAGCGCGACGGTTCGTGTTGTTGCATCCACGATCCACACCGCGGGCTTCCCGTCGTCTGACGCCATCGCACTCCATGGCAGTGTGATTGCAGTGTCCGGAGGCGTATGAAAAGTGCCTATTACGGGAGTTCCAAGGGACCACTGGACATTATCGGGAAGCGCCAGTTTCACGCGGATCGTTCCAGTCGTCGTATCGATGACCGGCGCGATCTCTCTCACCTTTGCAGGGATACCGCCGCCAGGATTCGAGACCGGCGCCACGGTCGCTTCGTCGCCCGGTGGCCCCGCCAGGAAAAATGCCTCGAAGACATCGAAGACCGCATCACGCGGACCGTCATGTGCGAGCGTGAAGGCAGGTTGTGCCGCTGATACGACTTGGCTCACCTCGACGCTTCGGGCAGTGATGATGCCGTCGGCATTGGCTTTGAGTTCAGTGTGAGAGAGTGCATCGCGAGCGATCGCCAGGGACGCCTTGGCGGATTCCAGCGACCCTTCTGCCGTTGCCAGTTCCTCCTTCGCCTGGTCGTAGGTCGACTGCGCGATGGCGCGTGTCTCCACCAATGTCTGGTAGCGCTGAAACGCGAGGTTCTTTTGATTGAGTGTCGCTTGCGCCGCCAGAAGACCAGCCTCAGCGGATTCCACGTCCGCGCGCTGCTCGGTGTCGTCGATCCGTGCCAGAACATCTCCGGCGTGCACATGTGAACCGACATCCACCCGCCGCTCTATGACCTTGCCGGCAGAGCGGAAAGCGAGGTCGGTCTGTATGCGCGCTCGTATCTCGCCTGTGACGCCAGTGCTGCGCTGATGCTCGATCATTGCAGCGTGAACTACGCGGACCGATTGCGGTGGCGCGGCTGTTGTCTTGGCATTGTCGTCGCATGCGGCAAGCAACAGGCCGATCAAACCGAGACCAATCATGCGGAATTGAATAGTGGAAAGGCGACTCCGATGCGTATGCCTGCCGGCATCATGTCGTTCGTGCTTCTTTGAATAACTACCAGTCAGAGTATGATCTCCTGCGATCGTCTGCGCAGCTTTGAACCGGTAAACTTCTGGCCCGCCGCGTCTATTCGGTTTTGACGTCAGGACGCTTCCAGCCGCTTTGAGTGAAGCGGTTGGCACAGTTGGCGCCCTCAGCTATCTGGCGCCGCCGGCCAGCTCCTTATCCAAGTGTTCCGCGGCCGAGCGCACCCCGGCCTTCGCCGCGTCGAGCCCCCCGAAATTAGCCGTGATGTCGAGTGCGTTGGCGCTCCTGCTCGCAACATGTGCGTAGAGTAGGGTCCCGGTCTGGGCATCCTCGATCTCGACGGCATAGGACACCCAGCCGGAGAATGTGCCGCGACCGCCAGTGGCCTGAGCGCCCGCATTGACGACGAGGCCGACCGGAAGAACATGCGAAACGGTGGACAGCACCGGTGTGCTTGCTTCTGCACCGGTCAGCGTCAGCCTGGCGCGCAATGTACCTGGTCCGGGCTGTGTAACGAGTTGAAGGCGTCGGCCGAGGACCTTGGAAAACTCCTGATGCATGTAGCTGGCGAGTGCCTGCCGGTCGGTGGCCGACATCTTGCCGAATTGTGCGTCCGGCCCGGCGTAGATCGCTGTGGGTGGGATAATGATGCTTACATAGGCTGCGAAATTTACATCCGGCCGACGGTAGGCATAAGGCTTGGTCTTGTCCGACGTCGGGCGCAGAAACGCCGACGAAGACAGCGCTACAGACGGTGGCGGCGTTGTAGCACAGGCGGCGAGGGCGAGTGCCATCGCGCAAGCCGCCAGGCCGCGCACCCAAATATCGCAAGGCCGCCTCCGAGGCGCTTGGGACGGACCGGAAATCGGGGCCTGGCTATTTGCACGAGTATCCAAGGTTCACCTCATGTGCATGGCCCGCTGTCAGGTGTTTTGTTCACCGGCAGAATGGTCCTCAGCTTTTGAACGAAAATCCCGAGGCGGTGATCCGCCTCGGCCTGGCTTGCGTCATAGCTAACGATCCGGATATGAACGGCCGGCGCGTGTTCGTCTCCGAACCGGAACGAGGTTCGTCTTAACGCTGCATTACGCCCCTGTGGAACTCGAGTCCGCCACCAGGTTGCCGCACGACTGCGCCACCGGCGCAGCGTTCCGGGCCGCATACTCCTCGTACTGCTGCGCCGCCGCCGTTAGGGCCGCGAACAACAGCGGAACCACCGCATGCAGCTCCAACGCAGCCACCTCGCGCGGCGCCACCGTAAGCCGGGCCGGTACGATAATACGTGCTCCAGCTTCCGTACCAGGGCTGGGCGGCATAGTGGGTATTCCAGTAAGCCTGATTGAAGGCGACAACGGTCAATCCGATCATCGGAATGAGCGCCGGCGAAAGAGCTACTGTCTGACCCTGATAATAAACACTGACATAGTTCGAAGAAACCCAGCCGCGCGCGCCTCCCCACGAGACGTCGCACCAGGAGGCCGCGTCGAGACATCCATAGATGGTCAAAGCTGCACTGGGCGGCATTGTCATGACGACTGGATACCATGTCCCCGGGCCGGCCCTCAGGTTGACGCTGGAGACTGTCGCGCCTCTCGTTGCCGCCAACGCGGGGCTGGACATCACGGCCACCAACATTGCCGCAAATGCGCCAAGCACATAGCGACGCGTGATCCACATTTTTCTGTTCATGTCATTTCTCCTTTTGAAGTGATCGATCCTGTGTGCTGGGCACTCAACAGCACCTGTGGAATGCGCTCGGACCTTTACAGATCGAACACGCTCCAACGATTGTCTTTCGGGCCTTCATCTTCCGGATCGCCAGAGGGGTAATTGCTGACGCATCTCTCCCTTGAAGCCATCATGTCGGCGACGCACAGCTCGTATCCGTCCTGATCGGCATAAAGAGTGACGCACACGGCATCCGGCCTTTCGTTATCCGTTGGGATACAAACGGCCTCGATGGGTTCGTTTTCCCAAGGGATCGTAGAAGCCCGCTCGTGGGCAACCGCGCTGACAGAGCCGGATATTCCGATGAACAGCGTCAGGATAAGACAGATAAAACCGCTCCTCTTTCTCATCGTCCGTCACCTGTAATCCTGAGTAGAGCGCCGATCTCCGTGACTGTTTCTCTTAGCCACAACGTGGAATGGGGCTAACGGCAATCGCCATCCGGCCTGCTGCCAAGCGCTCGATGCAACAGCACTTTCTGAAAGATAGGCCTGTTCCATGATCGATCGGCGCCGGGGGCAAGCCGCCCCTGTTCGCGCCAGCGCTGCGGTGGGTCTAGGTCGGTATTTTTCGAACATGAGCAGCTTCCCCAAATGGATGAATTGCTACTGATACGAAGCGCGCCCCCCGATGCGACACTCCCGCTGCATTTTTTTGGAGCTGCTATGCAGACCTGAGATCTTCTGGTGAGCGACATTAAGGGAGGGACATGCAGCGCGAGCTGGTCCAGTTGGCGCAGACGATCGTCTGGCCGTTTCTGGAAGAGCATTTTGGCGAGGTTTATCAGGATGGATCAGATATCCCGCCGCTGCCGACCCGGCTGGGAATCCTCAAGCATACATTCAATCTATCGGGTTGGAATGTGCGTCTGCTGCCGCGACAGTCCGTACTTCCGCAAGCGAGCACTTCACACAGTCCTCACTAACTTCTTACAAAGAAGGCGATCACGCGATAACGGATGGGTCTAGCCCCCGTCGGATCGCCTCTTGTTAGGGAACACGCAGTATTCCCTTTGCATTTTGATCGCCAAGCACCTTGCGTCTTCCTTCCGGGGAGATTTGACCTATCGCATCCACCAACGGACCGCCGATTGCGTCCATAAACTCCGTCCAGGCGGACTGCGTTGCACTGAGGGCCGTCAGTGTTGCGACAGGATCAAATTGGTCAGAAGATATCTGCTTCAGCATTTCTTGCCGCGCCTGGGTAACGTTCTTCACGGCTCGCGCATATCGCGGTTCTTCTTGGAGAAGAGTCTGGCGGAATGACTTGAAGTCAGAAGCAGAAAGGGTCGCTTCCGCAACAGCCAGAATGCGAGCAAGAGGGTCAACACCTTTTGGAACCTCCGGTGTCGCACGCAGCATTTGCCCCCCCAGGAAAGCGAGGAGGAACATGTTCAAAACGAGTGATAGGGGAAGAGCAATTCGCAGCCATTTTCTTGTGCCAACCTGTTTCTGAACCATATTGCTGTTCATTCCGCGAAAATTGGGATCGATGCGACCTGAAGCGTGGAAAGCAGGTCACCGGAGGCGGGTAAGTTCGGGGAGTGCATCCCGATGAACAGTCCCGCGGCCACTGCTATTCCGCTACCGGAGGAAAGACCGATCCAATTCAAATCGGGCCATAGCCCGCGAACATGCGCAAAAAGTCGTGCACCGAACGGGATCGGCCCGGATGGTGCTGGCGCAATTCGCGCAGCGACGTTCGTTCTCAGGCGCACCAGGGCGGCATTGCGTTCGCCCGGCGACCACAGGGAAATCTCTTGATGCCTACGCGCCGCCGCGAGCACATCATCCATCAAGCGTTCCTCCGCAAGAACGGTATGCGCCACTTTCGAGATCTTTAGCAGAGACAACGCATCGGCCTGCACCTCTACAGGCCAGAGATCAATATTTGATCCGTAACTTCGCGCCAGAGATGTAAAACGTTCGATCTTCAACATATTTATTCTCCCTGTTTATCACGCTCTGCCAGCAGCCGCTCACGAAGTGTCGTTCTGGCGCGGGCAAGCAGACGCTCTATTGCTTTGGCCGATAGCCCAAGAATACGTCCCGCCTCAGCACCCGATACGCCTTCCTCGTAGACGAGTATCATCGCGGCCTGTTGGCTCGCGGGCAATGCGCGTATGGCTGCAGCGAGGGCGGCATCGCGCTCGGTACTCGTCAAAATCTCGTCTGCTGCGGCTCCTGGATCGACAGCATCAAAGTTGTCTGGAAGGGACTCCGGCTCTTTACGGCGGCGGCGATCAATACAGAGATTGACGACGATCTGGTAAAGCCAGGTTCTCAACTGAGCGCGCTTTGGGTTGAAGCGGCCAGCGTGCTTCCACACCTTGACCATTGCCTCCTGGGCAATGTCCTCAGCATCGCGAAAATTCGGGGTTATGCGGCTGGCTACACTTAGAACAAACGCACCGTGACGAACAACGAT
>NZ_JAHWRG010000022.1:0-27128 GCF_024539785.1 Ochrobactrum sp. BTU2
GCGAAGAGGACCATGGCCTGCAATTTCAGTATTACGCACCCGAAATCGGCATAATCCGACTTACGGCATAATGCCCGCATTCGTGGAGCAGCACGGCGTAATAGGCTGCGGCATCGCGGAAGCAGGCGAAGTCGGGCATCTGCACGTGGTCGGTGGATGGGCGGTAACAGGCCTGCGATCCGCCGTGGCGGATGTCGATGCCGAGCGCTGCGCAGAACCGTTCGGCCCGCTCGATGCGCTCGGCCTCGGGTAGCACCGGTATCTCGGGCGGCGTGTAGCCGTCGACCTGCGCGCAGTTGAAGACCGTGTAGCCGCGGGCGAACATGCGCCGGGCGGGCTCGTCGCGATCCTCGTCGCCGTCCTGTACGTCTGCCTTGCCGTGGCGATCGACGGTCTTCCAGAACACGACGAGGTGCCCGCGCTCGCCCTTGCGGACCTGGGCGCCGAGCGCCTGCCACTGGCGATAGGTGCCCCAGATGCCGGCGGGAAAGCCGGCGGCGTGCGCGGCGGCCCAGAGTGCGATGACGTTGACGCCACGATAGGCCTTGCGAGGCGACGTTGACGGGCGTAGTGATGGCCGATCCGTCGTGGTGCCAGGGCATCCGGTACTGGTCGGCGCCGGCCTCGATGGCGGCGATGATCTGGCTGGTGACACGCTCGTAGATGTCGTTCCGGGGCTGGGGTGTGCGATCGGTGGTCATGGCTGCCTCCTGTGTTCGCCCTCTCCGTCGAGGGCGAGGCGGCAGGGGCAGACGCGGGAAGCCGGGCCGTCACACCCTGTTCTCGGTGCTGGTGCGGAACAGGGTTGATGGGCCGGCAGCGTCTGCCACAACCCGAGCCCTGCCTCGACGGGCGAGCACGGGAGGCAGCCATGACCGGCGAGCGGCGCCTGGACCGGTCAGGATGAAGCGCGGCTGTCAGCCGGTGCCGTCCAGAGGCGGACGCCGCAACGGGACGACCCTGGCGTCCACGGATCGAGACAGCTCCGCTCGCAGACCTTCGATGACGGCATCTCGCTCGGCGAGCTGCAACGTCAGCATCTGGATGTGCTGCGCGAGCGTCCGGGTGAGCGCCCGCAGCTCCGCCATCTCGGCACCACGCACGGCGCGTAGTTCCGCTTCCAGAGCATGGATGCGTTCCTTGAGGGCCCTGGGCGACGATCGCCGCAGGCGGGCTTCGGCCGCGCGGAGCTCGGCGAGAAGATCGCCGGCCCGGTTCGCCGTCGCTCGGCTGACGCCGGCCTCGCGCGCCAGGTTGGCGACGGTCAGCGCCCCGTCGGTGCGTTCAGGGCGGCCGTCGAGCAACCGCTTCATGGCAGCCCTTAGCGCCGCTTGGCTCTTCGGCCCGAGCGCGGTCATGCGTCACCGTCCATGAGAGGCGCGATCAGCCGGCACTTGCGCTCGTTGTCCCGCAGGATCGCCGTGCGCTGCAGCGGCGATAGACGCCGGTCGGCCAGAAGCGCTTCGCCCTCGACGATCGAGGCCTGCCACGGTTCGCGGTGCCGGGCGGTCAGGCAGGCGTTCGGGCACCGGTCGGGGCTGCAGCGCGATAGGGCCGGCGCCGTCCGCTCGGCATCTGGCGCGCCGGTGAGGCAGAGCGCGGTCGCTGCATCGAACAGGCAGTCGTTGAGGAAACCGACATGCAGGGTCCGCCCGAGATGGGCAACCATGGTGCGCAGCCGCTTGCGGTCCAAGATCCGGCCGGGAAGATCGCCAAGTTCCTCCTGCACGCGGCCGAACTCGCGTCGCAGTCGCGCAGCACCCGGTCCCGCCGGGCCTTCACGGCGAAGATAGGCCTCGTAATGGGCGACAATGTCGTCGAGCTGGCCGAGTGCACGTTCGCGCTCGATCGCCAAGCGGAAGTCGGCCTGCGCCGATCCGGCATAGCCTTCGAACATGGCGACCGAGGCGTGCTTGTACTGGATCTTGCCGGCGACCGTGCCGAACGGCCGGTTGGCGATGTACCAGGCGATCGTGCGTCGGAGCTGCCGGGTCGTAAACTTCCAAGGCTCGTCGCCGATGCGCGGAATCGCCGGCGCGGCCTCCGAGCGCGTGTCGAGGCCCTCGCGGAAAAGGTTGAGTGTCGGCGTTGCACCCATCCCGAGATGATCGTTGCTCCAGGGCCAGTCCTTCAGCGCCACCCACAAGGATGACAGTTCCTTCTCTCGGCGATTGCGTGCCGAGAGAACCTCCATCACCGCGACGGCGCGAGCGACGGGCTCGATCGTGATCCAGTCGGCCGTGACGCCGCGCGCGCCATGGCGCTTGTACACCGTGCTGCGCAGCCGGTACCGCTCGACCAGGCCGTCGGCGCTGCGCACCGGCGACACGCAACCCGGCTGCATCGCCTGCACCTCGCTGTCGCGCATGCCGGTGAGGTAGGCGCAGACGAGATAGCAGGCGCCCTGCAACATCCGTTCTTCGCGGGCGAGGCTGAGGCCGTCGAAGCGCTCGCGCCATGGCAGTCCGGTGTCCGGATCGATCGAGATCGGCGTATCGAGCCCGCCGATCTCGGTTCCGAGCTCGGCGGCTGCCTTCTCGATCAGTCGTGCAGTCGGCTCGGACTGGCTGATGCGGCCGCTCTGCGGAGCGCCGGCGTGAAGGCGCATCAGATGGAGATTGTAGGGCGGGGTCTCTTCGCCGGTGAGCGGGTCGATGCGGCGGGCCACATTGGGCGCGTGCTCCCAGATCGGCACGCCTCGGCCCATGGCCCGGCGCACGTCGAGCCACTTGGCCACGCGGGCGCGATAGTTCTTGGCCACGGCCCGTCCGGCCCGCGCGTCCCGCGCCATCAATCGGGCGCAGCGGGCTTCGAGAGCGTCAAGCTCGGCCCGCGCCGCGAGGATATCGGGCGCATAGACCTCGACATACTTGAGCGCCCAGCGCAGCATGGCGCCGATGACCGGCTCGGGAATGCGCGGCGTGGCGTTCTCGGCGGGCGCTGGCGGCCGGCCGGCAACGCGGTGCGCCGCACGTCCACGCCACGGCAGGAAACCGATGCCGCCGCCGGTTAGCCATGGCGCCAGGTGATGCAGGTCGATCGGCACCTCGACATACTTCACCGTCTCGTGAGGCGTCCGCCGTCACGGGCATACGCCAGATAGGCGTCGAGCAGCGCCTGATCGATCCGGCTGAGATCGACGGCGCCAGTCCTTGCGCGGAGGAACGCGGCGAAATGCTGGATGTAGCGCAGCAGGCGGATCGCCGAGGTCGCGCCGCAGGGCGCCCGATATCCCGGCACATGGATGCGCAGGCGGGCGATCACGTACTCCTTCGCCAGCCGCCGCGTGACGGGATCGGCGATGCGGGCGAGGTTCAGCCGGTAATTGCTGTAGCGGGCGTTCACCCGGAAAATGGCGGCGCCCAGGTCCCAAAGATCGTCACCGAAGCGCGGAAGTCGCGTGCGGTCGGCATCGTCCCTGACCGCCACGCCGGCAAGCACGGGCTCGTCGTTGCCATAAATGGCCGAAGGCAGCGACGCGTGCTGCGGCAGCTTGATCGGTGCCGGCATCATGGCGCTCTCGCTTCGGGCGGCAGGTAGAGGAGCGCGGGGTCCGATGACCCAATCCGACGGGCTTCCTCGATCTCGGCGTCGGCGAACCGGGGCAGAATCTGTTCGGCGATGCGTCCGTGAACCCGGCCGAACTTGGCGATCCAGTCGGCTTCGCTCAGCACCTGCCGCTGCGCCCGGATGAAGTTGAGGAAGGCCAGGAGCGCGGGCACCTTGCGGGCGGTGACCACGGCATTGCTGCATTCGAGACACCCCCAGAAGGGGGACGGACAGGCCTCTCCCTCCGAGCCGAACGGGCTGTTGTAGAAGCCGCCGCAACTGGCGAGCCAGACGTCCTGCTCGCCGCCGAACAGCGCCTTGACCGCGGCGGCGCCGACAACGGGAAGGCCGGTCGCCTTGTCGGGATCGGTCTGGACGGCCGCTTCCTCCTCCGACGACAGGACACAGGGGGGGAACGCGGCGTCGAGCGCATCGGTCATGGCGTCGGCAATTGTCGCCTCGTGCAGATGACGAAGCGCGGGAATGTCGGCGTAGTGGTCGGCCGCGACCGCGACAGTGTGGCCGACGGCGAAGCGGTCGAGCTGGCCGCCCGTGCGCCGGTACCATGCCGCCTTATGCGTCTTGCGCAGGCGCGTCAGATTGAGGCGAAGGCGTTGGCCCCGCTCATCAAGGATGCCGTGCCGGCGCGTCCATGAAGCCGCGAGCTCCTTCATGCTGAGCACCCGAGGGGTCAGGCGGCCCCAGGCACAGTGCGCCCAGAGCGTGTCGGCGCCGAGCCGGCTTCTCGCCGGACCGGTCCACTGCAGCGCCTTGCGGATCAAGCCGCCCGGCGTCGAGGAACCGCCGTCGCGCACACGCAGCCGCTTCCACTCGGCGCCGCGCGCCCGACGCTTGCAATACTCGATCTCGACATAGCCGCCCGCCGGGTTCTTCAGGCAGTCCGCTCGCAAGCCCTTGATCGCTTCGATCTCCATGCCGGTGTCGAGCGAGATAAGCACGATGAGCGGCACGAGATCGGCGGCGATGAGATGCCGGCGGCCATGCAGATCGTGGATCAGGCGATCGTTCGGCAGGCCACTCTCGCGGCGGAGCGTGTAGAGTCGCTTGAAGAGAGGGTGCCTGTGCCCGATGACGCCTTCCGCGTCGATCACTTCCATTACCTGTTTGTGGGTTGCTGCCAGCGCCTTGCTCCGATCGGAATCCTCGACCGCCGGAATACGATCGGCCTCGCCCAAGCGGCGGATGATGGCGGCGAGATCGGTGCGCGCCGCCTTCCGCAATGCCGCGGCGACATCATCGCCATAGGCATCGCGCGGCCTGGCGCGCACGCCGGGCCGATCGCTCGTGTACATCAGCCGGCGTGAGGCATCGGGCGGCAGGTGGCTGGGCTCCGCGGCCTCGGCAAGCCGCAGCAGGTTGAGCACCTTGCTCATGCGGTGCAGGCGGTGATTGGGATGCAGGCCGCTCCCCTCCATCCAGGAATCGAAGCCGTCGATGCAGACGGCACTGACGTCGGAGAGACGGGCGACGTGCGATCCGGCGGAATCGAGATAGCGCCAAAATGTCTTGAGCGCATTGGCATAGGCGTAGGCCGTCGAGATCGAGCCAGCCGGACCACCGACCTGGCAGGCGCGCCAGAGCGCGCCGGCAAAGGTCCGCGCCAATGCCTTGCGGCCGGCGAGCATCGTCAGGTCGATCGTCTTGCTGCGATCCGCCAGCGTGACGGTAAAGCGCAGCGATGCGATCGCAGCGGCGGCCTCGCCCTCGGGATCGGGCAGCGCCTCGGGAAAGAGGGCGCGGCGACCCGGCCGCCGCACCGATGGAGCCGCCGCGGCGGTCATGCCGCGCCGCCAGCCGTGTCTTCGGCCCAGCGATCCGCGGCGGCCTCGACCAGCTCCTGCGCCTCGGCGAGGCTGTCGAGATAGATGTAGGTGCTGGTGATACTCGCATGCCCCAGCAGGTGCTGGAGCTTCTGCAGAGGATCGCCGAGAATCCGCCGATAGGCTGCGCCGTGCTGGTCCTGCGGATCGAACACGGATCCGATCTGCTCGCGGATCAGCATGGAGAGCATGTTGACGGCGAAGGTGTGCCGCAGCGTGTGTGGCGTCACCTCGACCTCGATGCCGAAACGGCGGCAGCGGGTGCAGGCCCGCCGAAAGGCAGCTTCCCAAGTCGCCGAGGGCACGGGCTTGCCGCCTTCAGTCAGCCAGAGCAAGGCATGCTGCGCCTGGCCGGGCGTGCCGACCAGCACGCGGCGGCGTTCGCCCAGCGTCAGACGGTCGAGCCGGACACGCTTGCCCGCCGCGTCTGTTGCCTTCCCGTCCTCCAGCATCAGCCAGAGCGGATCGGACACCGAAGGCTCTGTGCGCGCGGCAGAGACCGTGCGCTCGAGATCGACATAGTCGCCGATCAATCTCAGTACCCGGCGGGGAACGCGGATGCGCCGTGGTCGTCCGCCCTTGGCGATCGGACCGGGGAGATCGAACGGCACCGAGCGCGATTCGGGATCGGTCAGGCGCGGCAGCTCACTCAGCAGCAGACTGCCGGCCTCTGTCAGCCGCAGGCCGGTCGTGACGAGAAGCTCGGCAAACAACGCATTGCGCTCGCCGTTGCGGCCGCGCCACGTCGCGTCCTCCGAGCCGTCGGGAAGCCGGCCGCGCAATCCCACCTCGCGGAACAGCAGGTAGCGGCCAAGATCGATGTAACGGGTATCGTGGCGCCGCGCGGCGCGCTCGCGGGCACGGTTCGTCGTCACAGCGAGCACTGCGCGGCTACCGCCGGCCCTGCGAAGGGTGGCGCCGTAGCTGAAGGGCGAGATCGCAATGATTCCTTCCTCGACAGCCCAGCGATAGAGCTTGTCGAGCGCGGCAACGCTCCGGTTCCAGCTCGCAGCCGAGATGCGGTAGGGAGCTGCCGACAGCCGACGCGCCCGGTGAAAGGCCAGGACATCGTCGCGGCCGGCCTGCCAGACCGTCTTGCCGCCGCGCCGTTCGACAAGAAAGCGCGCCCAGACGAGAATGTCGCGGGCGTAGGAGCGCCACGTGTTCGGCGATCGCGCTCCCATAGCAGGACAGGCACGAAAGAACCGGTTGAGAGCGAGATCGTAGCTGCCGTCATCCATCAGGATGAACGGCATGCCGTGAATCAGCCCGGTGCGCTCGACCGCGTCGAGCGCACCGGGCGCGAGGCTCACTGCAAGGTCATCAAGGAAAAGCGGACGCGAAATAGTGTCAAGATCGGTAAAATACAAATGCACGCACGATACCCAAGCGGAGCGCCTTCGGCGCAACTTCATTGTTTAGAATGCGAGGGGTTCCCCTCGCGCTCTCCCGCTCGCCGCGTGGCAGGGGTGCAGGACTTAGCCTGCACCCCATGAACAGCTTGTCGTGCCGCCGCCGCGTCAAGCGTTGTCCTCGCTACGCTGCGGGAACGCTTGACCCGGACGTCTGAAGAGCTTCACCGGAGCCGTGGTGAGGCGCCTCCAATGCATGATTCTGAGACAGGATCACAGAGTCAGGATAAGGCGACCAGTTCCTCGAAAGCGTATTTCCTGGTGCCGAAGGAGCCGGAGAAATCCCGGTTCAGACGGGACGCATGGCCAGTGGCATGGGTCTTATGCCGATATCGGCATAAGGGGCATTATGCCGTAAGCTGGATTATGCCGCATGGCCGAGTTCGGCGGCTGCTGCGTCTGCTGTCGGCCATGCGGCAGTTCGGCATAATCAGAGCGCTTTGAAGAAGGCGAGTATGGGGTGGCAAGCTGCCCGACCGCTTCTGGGCGCCCAAGCCGGGAAAGCGGCCGTTCAGCAGGCTACTGTACTTTGACCGCAATGCGCCACCATGCCAGACGTTCGGGCAGACTTTGCCTGCGCCTGAAAGCGGACGTTCAGGTCGGTCTGTGTGGACGGCAGCAAAGCGCCCCCATGTCGGTCGTAGATGCCAGCTTTGCCTGCGCCCAGAAGCGGTCATTCACGCTAATGGCGGCAGTTGTCGAGGAGCGTGCCTTCGGTGATCTCCAGATCGAGCCGCGACGGCGCGAGGCCGGACGAAGCGACGGCCGACAGGACCGTTTCGGCAAGCTTTGCATCTTTGAACTGCAGGGGCGGGATATTGACCGAGACCGGACAGCGTTCCGTTCTAGGATGCTGCATCGCGCGTCGCCGTTCGCAGCACCCATTCGCCGATCGCCGGCATCCGGCCTATTGCCTCGGCCAACGTTATGAAACTGGCCGGGGTCACCGCCGTTCGGTCCGAACGGGTCCACCGAAGCAGAGCTTCGAAGCCCGTCACGGTTGCGGTCGCAAGGTCGACCTGCGGTTGGTAGACAAGACTGAACACCTCAAGCGCCAGCGCGGCGCGCAAGGCGCTTTCCAAGCCCCGGCGCGCCTCCACCGCGTCTTTCATGCATGGATCGAAAAAATCGATGACAGCTGCGGCCGCCCCGTTTGGCCGCATAGAGCGCCAGATCGGCGTTCGAGATGTTTCGGAAACATCCGAGCCCGCGTCGCCCATGGCCACGCCGAGGCTGGCTCAGACATTCACCGAACGCCCTTCGATGATGTACGTCCGCGACAAGAGGTCGACGAGGCGGCGCGCCATGCTTTCCGGCGACATTTTGTCGAACTCCGCTTGCATTCCGACGAATTCGTCGCCGTCGAAGCGCGCAACAAGGCCCTCGTCCGCGCACAGCTTTATAAGGCGGGCGCCGACCAGTCGCACAGCGGGGCCCCGCCGGATGGCCGAGCGGATCGTTGACGAACTTGAACCTGTCGAGGTCGATGTAGTGGATGGCATATCGATCCGCCCTGACCGCCTAGCCGCAGAGATGTTGCCGAGCAGGCGGATCGATATTTGGAGCTAGTTGACGTTGGACGACCGGCGGTTGGATCGACGCTCGCAGGCGAGGATTTCCGCCAGATCAAGCCCGGCCACCAGAGCGGCGAGTACAAGTCGGGCATAGGGCGGCGCGCCGCGATTTTCTCAGGCTCTGAGCGATCCTACGGCCAATCCCAACCGGCGTGCCAACCCATTGCGGTCGGTTGCGAGGCTCTCCAGCGCGGATTCGACTTCTTGTTGAAACGTCCTGTCCATGGAGCTTTAACGCCGCTCGCCCTGTCGGCAAGAACGATTGCTCGCGATCAGCCAAACAGCGGCCAGATCCGGTTGAGAAGTTCGCCTCCGAACCAGAACACGAAAGCGACCCACGCTGCTGCCAGAATGGCCGCGACAAACGCGAGAATAAGTGCAAGCCCATCCCGCAAGATCAAGGCGAACGCGATCATGGCGATGGCGGCGACGGGCGGCACGTTGCCGAAAGGTATCGGCAACCCGATCATGATGGAGAGAGGCAGGATCATCAAACCCGCGACGCGGCCGGCCTGACGTCCGGCAAGCCACTTGAAGCGGCCCGGCGCGTGCAGGTATTCGATCGCAACCAGCCAGCCGCGCGCTCGCTTGCCGGCGTTTGTCAGCACTCTGGTTGAGACAGACCGCCGAGTGAGCACGGCGGGCAGCCACGGCTTGCGACGGCCAATGATCATCTGAATGGCAAGGACTGCAACCGCCGTGCCGAACACCATGCCGTATGGCCCCGGGATCGGAATGAGCGCTGGCAGCACGAGGACCAGAACCAGCATCGGGAACCCGGCCGCACCGAGTCGGTCGACCACATCACCGATCGCGATGCGATCCCGATCTTTGCAGGCCGCCAGCAGATCGTCGATTACTTCCGACGCGGTGGGCGGTACAGCGTCCTCGTCAACAGCCAGCACGCGACGATCTGATCCTCGTTTCTGAGTGATGGCAAGTCGGGGCATGTGTCTAGCCTCACGCTGTTCTTCCGGCATCTTATGCAAGGTCCAAGGCCAGCCGGATTGCTGCAAGTGCGCCAGCACAGGCCGTCGTGAATGCCGCGCGCGTATTGAGCATCTGTGACCGGTTTAACGCGACGACCAACCGATTGATGTCCGCGGCGCTCAGTTCCTCGCGCCGCGTGATCCGCCTGACCCGGTGACGGCCGGATGCCCACCAGAGCCAGGCGGATGCCATCGCAAAGCCGACGATGGAAAGATCGAGTATGGTGGAGAGGTTATGCATGTGTCGGCTGCTCGTTTTATGAACGTCCCTAGCGTCATCGCGGCCGCAAGCCAGTGAACGAACTGCGGCCCTCCCGTTGTCGCTCTGCGCTTACCCACTGGCGCCTTCTAGTGGCTCAAGAAACGGCCGGGCGGCGTCGATGGCTGCCACGCATTCCGGTGCAGCCTCGGTAAGCAGCGTGACCGGGTCGGCAAAACCGATCCAGACGCCGAATGCGCTTGATGACGCCCACCACAGATCGTCCAAAGCACGGTTGACGATCTGCGCTCCTTGCTCGGTTACACAGGCGACGAGCGAGGCCACTACCTCCTGCGGGGCGCTGGTGTCGGCAAGCGACCTTGCGATGTCCTGCTGCAGCGGCTCGAGAAGAAGAAAGGTGATCAGGGCAACCAGCATGTCGTGCATTGTTTCAACTCCTTGCGTCCGAACATGTCGAGCTCAATTCCAAGTGCGCCATCTGGCAGCCCTGGCGATGGACTTGCTGTCCAGCGCCAGGGCCGAGCCTTAGGGGCGCGGCAATTCTTCCGGCCCGATATGCGGCGGCTGAGACCGCGTCTTTACCAGGCTCCAGACCACGCCCGACGCGATGATAGCGAAGGTGATGCCAAGCGAGAGCGCGGCGGGGAACTTCTCGAGACCGAGCAGGTCAGCGACGAAGATCTTCGACCCGATGAAGATCAGCACGATCGCGAGCGCCGGCTTTAGGTATTGGAACCGGTGGATCATCGCAGCGAGCGCGAAGTAGAGCGCGCGCAGGCCGAGAATGGCGAAGATGTTCGACGTGTAGACGATGAATGGGTCCGTCGTGATAGCGAAGATCGCCGGTACCGAATCCACGGCGAAGATCACGTCGGCGATCTCGACCATCACCAGCGCCATGAAAAGCGGCGTCATGAACCAGACGAGCTTGCCAGTTTTCGGATCGGGCTTCTTGACGAAGAAATCCTGGCCGTGGTGTTCGTCGGTCACGTTGAAGCGGCGCCGCAGGAAGCCGACGATGGGGTTATTGCCGATCTCGGGCTCCTTGTCGCCGATCCACAGCATCTTGATGCCGGTGATCACCAGGAACGCGGCGAAGATGTAGAGCACCCAGGAGAACTGCGAGACGAGCGTCGCGCCGAGGCCGATCATGATGGCGCGCAGGACGATGACGCCGAGGATGCCCCAGAAAAGCACGCGGTGCTGGTATTTGCGCGGAACCGCGAAAAAGGAGAAAATCAGCGCGATGACGAAAACGTTGTCGAGCGCCAGCGTCTTTTCGACCACGAAACCCGTCACATAGTTCATACCGGATTCCGCGCCGAGCTGCCACCAGACAAAGCCGCCGAAGGCCAGACCGAGGGTGATGTACATCGACGACAGGATCAGGCTTTCGCGCACCTCGATCTCGTGATTGTCACGGTGAAGGACGCCGAGGTCGAAGACCAGAAGCGCGATAACAATCGAGATGAAGCCGAGCCACATCCAGACCGGCTTGCCGAGCCAGTCGGCGAACAGGAATGCAAATTCCACGTGAACTCTCCAGCCGGTCGTCCACGGTGAAAAAATGTCCGACATCGCGAGAGGACCGGCATCTCTCGCCAGAGGGGCCCGGACTGGGGCAATCAACATGTCCGCCGCCGATCCCGCAGGATCGGCGGCGGTAGACCAGCTAGGTTGCGGCCGAAGTCAAACGGCGGATCAGGACGGTCACAACGCCCAGGATCGCGACGCCGACAAGCCACACGATCGCGATCAGCGGTCCGTCAAGCGGCGCGGCGATCTGTGCGAACCAGGCGATCAGGCCATCGGCAGCGCCCATGCCGGCCATCCAGCCGACCGCCGCCTCGACGGCGGCATAGGCAGCAAGCGCGAGCAGCGACCATGCGACGATCAGGGCAACGCCGCCGTAGCCGACGACACGGTTGAGCTTTGCCGCTTGGCGCGGTTGAAGGTGCATGGATGCGCCCTCACGCCCGCGGCCGCGCCATCGTTGGCGTGAAGGACCTGCGGCGGATCACTGGGATGACTGTCGCCTGCCCTTCCCGGTTGAGCCGCTCCAGATATTCGATCTGCTCGCGAAACCGCAGCTTGAGCTTCTTTAACCCGTAGAGCCTCAGGCTGTCGGGCGCGGGACGCGCCTGTTCATGCTCGATACGGGCCTGGATTTGTGCGCGACGATTGCGCAGCGAGTTCAGGAACGGGTCCATGTTCATACCTCCGTGTTGACCACGAGGCTGATTTGGGTATGCCTTTGCGATTGCGCCAATTGATTGTTGAAATCGTCATGATAGTCGTCAACTATCAGCCATGCCGTTCCGACCAACCCTGCGCCAGCTCGAATATGTCGTCGCCCTTGCCGAATGCGGTCATTTCGGCAAGGCCGCCAAGCGCTGCCATGTCTCGCAACCCACGCTGTCCGTTCAAATTGGGATCGTCGAAGAAAATCTCGGCATCCAGCTCTTCGAGCGGACCTCGGCAGCGGTCCTGATCACGCCAGCCGGAGAACGCTTTCTCCATGGAGCACGCGTTAGGCTTGCCGCGATGACCGATCTGATGGATGCCGTCGCGCAGGACAGCGCTGCCTTGGGCGGTGTCGTCAGGCTGGGTACGCCTCCCAGCTTCGGGCCGTACTTCCTGCCGACCTTCCTGCCGCCCCTCCACCGGACATATCCCGACCTCAGAATCTATATCGTCGAGGATCGCCCTGCCGCGATCGAAACCTCTGTCGCCGAAGGCACGCTCGATTGCGGTGTCGGCCCCTCATGCGGCGAGCCCTCCTTGACCTTCATCCCGATTGGCAGCGAGCGGCTTTATCTCGGCGTGCCGGCCGATCACCGCTTTGCGCAAAGGCGATCCGTTGCCATGAAGGAGCTGGCAAACGAACGCCTTCTGGCACTGGGGAGCGGCAACCGTCTTTTGGAAAATGTCCAGCACCTGGCGAAGGCGTCGGGTGCGACGGTCGTCGACGACTATGTCGGCACCAGCCTCGACGCGATCCGCCAAATGGTCTCGATAGGTATGGGCTGTTCCCTGTTCCCAGAACTTTACGCACGGGCGGAGTTCCGCAACGCGGAAGACGTGCATCTCCTTGAGGTGAGCGACTGGCGCGAGACCCGCGAAGTCGGGGTCTACTTCAGGACAACGGCCGGCCGCGCGGCGCATTTTGAGGAACTGGCCAAAAGGGCCAAGGATGCGGCACAGGCGCTCGGCGTCGGGTAGCTAAACGACTCCGATCTGCGCCGAGCCCTGCTGCAGGAGCATTCGCAAGGCCGGGTTCGGAAAACGCCGTTCCATCGTCACGGCAAAGAAGGTCTCCGTGATCCCCAGCGGCTCATCGCCCTCGACGAGGAGGCCGGCCGCCAGCTCGTCCTTGACGACGATGGGCGGCAGGACGGCAAGGCCGACATCTTCGCGGGCCAGAAGTCGCATCATCGCCATGTCCTCGACCTCCGCGACGATCTGCGGGCGCACCATCAGGCGATCGGCAAGAGCGTCGAAGCCGGCGCGCACGCTGCTCTCCAGCGTCGGTACGATGACGGGATGGTCGCGCAAAAGATCGACGAGGCCCGCTCTGCCAAAAAACCGATGCGGCGTGCCGACGAGGCCGACTGGCTGTTCAGCGATCCGATGCGCCACGAAGGGCGTCAGTACATCACGCGCGGGCGCGTGGTTGATGAGCACGACGTCGAGGTTCAGTGCTTCCAGCGCGCGCAAAAGCTCGGCGGCCCCGCCGGAGCGCAAGACGAGCTCAATATCGGTCCGGCCGAGAACGGGCCGCAGAAACTCCATCTGGAAGTTGCGCGACAAGGTGGCGAGCGCCCCGACCCGCAGCGCCTGGCGCGCCGTACCGGTTTCGCGAAGCGTGCCTAGCAGTTCCTCCCCGGTCGCGAAGATCGCATCGGCATGGTCGAGCGCGATGCGGCCGGCTTCGGTCAGATGAAGCTGTCGTCCGCGCCGGTCGAAGAGCGCATGGCCGAGCTGCTCTTCAAGTTTGCGGATCTGCACCGAGAGCGCTGACTGGGTCAGGTTCAAGCGCGCGGCCGTGCGCGTGAGGTTGCCGTCGTGGGCGACGGCCCGGAAATACCGCAGATGGTGATAATTGAGCGCTGCCATGCCGTTCGATAATAGCGAACGGAATTGAGCAAACAATGCATTTTCTTTCGGAACGCGGCTCGGCTAGCAGCAGGGTGTCGCCACCGCACCCAAGGAAACCACCTTGTCGCTCAATCTGCTGCCGCTCGCCGCACCGCTGTTCCTGCTTCTCGCCGCACTGTTCGCGTCTTCGCGTCCGGGTCGAAGGGCCCCGCACGTAGCGGCCGTCGCCGAGCGAGCCGCCATGTCGGCCCTCGCTATCGCGGCCGGTTCGCTGGTTCTCCTACTGCTGCAGGGTCCGGGCGACAGCGCCCTCATAGGCTCGGCTGGTATAGGTCTCTCCGCGCGGCTCGACGTGATCAGCGTGACGATGCTGCTTCTGGTCTCCTTCGTCGGCTGGATCGTGCTGCGCTATTCGCGTACCTTGCTCGATGGCGAAGCACGGCAGGGCGCGTTCACAGGCTGGCTGTGCGCGGCGCTAGCCGCGGTCCTTCTCCTCGTTCAGGCCGGCAATCTCGTGCAACTGCTCGGCGCGTGGATCGCGACGAGCTTTGCGCTCCATCGCTTGCTGCTCTTCTATCCCGAGCGCATCGGGGCGCAGCGCGCGGCGCGCAAGAAGCGGCTCTTCGCGGTCCTTGGCGCCCTGTCGCTGGCAGGCTCGGTGCTGTTGATGAGCGTGGCCTTCGGCACGACCGATATCGCCGCGATCAATACCATGGCGCGGACCGGCGACGTTTCCTGGCACGCGCCGGCAGCGGCGGGGTTACTGGCGCTCGCGGCGTTGTTGAAATCGGCCCAATTCCCGACCCATGGCTGGCTGACCGAGGTGATGGAGGCGCCGACGCCGGTCTCGGCGCTGCTCCATGCAGGCGTCATCAATGCCGGCGGCTTTCTCCTCATCCGCTTCGCTGACGTGATGCTGCTCGCGCCCGGCGTGCTGGCGGTGCTGGCGATGGTCGGCGGCTTCACCGCCCTCTTCGGCGCACTCGTCATGCTGACCCAGCCAGCAGTCAAGACCTCGCTCGCCTGGTCGACCGTGGCGCAGATGGGGTTCATGATCCTGCAATGCGGGCTGGCGCTGTTCCCGTTGGCACTGCTCCACATCGTCGCCCATTCGCTCTACAAGGCCCATGCTTTCCTGGCCTCGGGCGGTGCCGTCGAGCAGGTCGCCTCGATCCGCCGGCCGGGACCGGTGGCCATACCAGATGGCGGCGCGGTCGCCCGCGCCTTCTTCATCGCGTTGGCGATCTATGGCGCGATCGGTGCAGCCTTCGGTCTTGGCTTCGGGTTTGAGCACAAATCACCCCAATCGCTCGCACTCGGCGCCATCCTCATCTTCGGCGTCGCCTATCTGCTGGCCCAGGGGCTAGCGGATGCCGCACCGCGCGCCCTGACGACAAGGACAGCAATTTACGCGACCGCAGCTGCCCTCGGCTACTTCGCGCTCCAGACGGTGGCCGAATGGCTGACGGCGGGCGTGCTGCCGGCGACGCCCGCGCCGGGGAGGCTCGAATGGACCCTGATGGCGCTCGCCGTCCTGACCTTCGGCCTGGTCGCAGTCGCGCAGGCGCTGTTCCCGCTCTGGGCGGGCCATCCGGCGGCTGCCGGCCTGCGGGTTCATCTCTCCAACGGGCTTTATGTCAACGCCATGCTCGATCGCATGCTGGGCGGCTGGTCCGTCCGCAAGCCCTCGTGACGCTCAAGGATCAGGAAAACCTCATGCTGATGACTGTACACAAGACCCCACTTCCCGGCTCCGAAGCAGTCATGGCTGCGGCGCACGGCGCAGCGCGCGCCATCCCGCCGCTCTGGCCGCTGGCGTCCAGCGTCGCTGTCAATCCGTTCCTTGGCCAGACGGGCGAACCGCTGGCTGTCGCCGCTGCGCGGTTGCGGCGGGTCGCCGGCATCCGGCTCAACATGCCGCGCGACTGGTATCGGGAGCGCCACCAAAGCGGCGAACTCACCGACGAAGATCTGGCCGAAGCGCTTGGAGCGGCGCCAGCATCAATGCGCCCAAAAACGGTTCCCGCGCTAAAGCAGGCATTGAATGTCGAGACGTCGGCGGCGCGGGCTTTGCCGACCGTCGCCGAGTTGGCGCGCGAGGCCAGCGGCATCGACTGGCAGGCCGTGGTCGATGAGCGCATCAGCCATTGGGCGGCAGGCTATTTCGATCAGGGCCAAGCGCTCTGGGCCGCAGCGCAAGGCCGCAGCGCCTATGCCTCCTGGCGCACCGTCGCCATGCATGACCTGACCCCGGAGATCGTCGGCCTTGCCCGCTTCGCCGGCACCGTCGCGGACGCTCCCGAAAGCGCCGAGGCCGCCCTGATCGACGCCGTCGAGACGCTCGGCCTGTCCGAGTCGGCGCTGGAAAGCTGCTTCCACCGCCTGCTGGCAAGCCTGGGCGGCTGGGCGCAGCTCGCACGCTATCGCCTCTGGAAGGCCGCACTGGCAGGCGGGACCGACAAGACGGTGATCGATCTCCTTGCCATTCGTCTCGTTTGGGAAGCTGCACTTCTGCGGCAATACGAGCACGAGATCGGCACGCAATGGCGCGAGACCGTGACCGCCCATGCCGAACCGGTCGCCGCAAGCGCGGAGGATCATGTCGATGCGATCCTCCAGGAGGCCGCTGAGCGCGCCGCCCAGAGGCAGCTGCGGGCCCTCTTCGCCGAACCGCGGCCCGCCGTGCCGGCTTCGTCGCGTCCCGCGATGCAGATGGCCTTCTGCATCGACGTCCGCTCGGAGGTCTTTCGCAGGGCGCTGGAAACGCTCGATCCCGGGATCAGCACGCTCGGCTTCGCCGGTTTCTTCGGCATGGGGATCGCGCACCGCCGCTTCGGCTCGGACGTGGTGGAAGCCCGCCTGCCCGTTCTGCTCCGGCCCGGTCTCTTCACCTGCTCGGGAGAGCAGACGCCTGAGACCGAGCGCGCGGATCGCACGGCACGGATCGCGGCCCGTGCCAAGCGTGCCTGGGGTCGCTTCAAGCTCGCCGCCGTCTCCTCCTTCGCCTTCGTCGAGGCGACGGGGCCAGTCTATGTCGGCAAGCTTCTTCGCGACGCGCTGGGGCTCACCCGCAATGCCGCACCGAACGACCCGGCGCCACGGCCGGCCGACACGATCGGCCTCGACCAGCGGATCGAGATGGCCGAAACCGTCCTCAGGGCCATGTCGCTCACCGATCGTTTCGCGAGGTTGGTGCTGATCGCCGGCCACGGCGCCAGTGTCGTCAACAACCCGCATGCCAGTGCACTCCATTGCGGGGCCTGCGGCGGCTATTCGGGCGAGGTCAATGCCCGGCTGCTCGCCTCGCTGCTCAACGCGCCCGACGTGCGCACCAGCCTTCTCGCACGCGGCATCGTGGTTCCCGAAGACACCTTGTTCCTGGCGGCCCTCCACGACACGACGACCGACGACGTTACCATCTATGACGCCGATCATTCCTCGGTGGAGCACGCCGCGGACCTGACGGCGGCCAGGGGTTGGCTCCAGACCGCAGGCGGGCTCGCGCGGGCCGAACGGGCAAGGCGCCTGCCCCGCGCCGAGACACAGGCCGATATTGCCCGCCGCGCCCGCGACTGGGCCGAGTTGCGACCCGAATGGGCGCTCGCCGGCTGCCAGGCTTTCGTCGCCGCGCCTCGGTGGCGCACGACGGGTTGCGACCTGGGGGGCCGGGCGTTCCTGCATGATTATGACTGGCGGCGCGACGAAGGCTTCGGCGTGCTGGAACTAATCCTGACCGCACCGGTCGTCGTCGCGAGCTGGATCAGCCTGCAATATTACGGCTCAACCGTCGCGCCGGAAGTCTTCGGCGCCGGCAACAAGCTCCTGCACAACGTCACAGGGGGAATCGGCGTCGTCGAAGGCAATGGCGGCCTCCTGCGCGCCGGCCTGCCCTGGCAGTCCGTCCATGACGGTAATGAGCTGGCGCATGAACCGCTGCGGCTCTCCGTCGTCATCGAGGCCCCGCAGAAGGCGATCACCGGCATCCTCGAGCGCCACGCGGACGTCCGGGCACTGCTCGACAATCGCTGGCTCCATCTCTTCGCCCTCGGCGAGGACGGCCGCATGGCCTGGCGTTACGCCGGCAACCTCTCCTGGGACGAAGCGGAGGTGGAAACCTTGCGACTTCAGGCGCACGCATGAAGACCTTCGTTCCGCAAGCTGTCCCCCTTGCAGACGCCGGCCACCGGTATTCACCCTATGCCTGCCGGCATGCCGTGCTCGCCACGATGCACGGAAAGGAGGAAGCAATCGCGCCCGTCCTGCGCGACCGGCTCGGACTGATCGTCTCGTCCGCGCCGGATATCGACACCGACGCACTCGGCACCTTCACCGGCGAGATCCCGCGCGCCGGCACCATCCGCGAGGCGGCAATCGCCAAGGCGCGGCTGGGCATGAAGGCAACCGGCTTGCCGATCGGCCTTGCCAGCGAAGGCAGCTACGGCCCGCACTCGCAGATCCCATTCGTTCCCGGTGGGGTCGAGCTCATGGTGCTCGTCGACGATATGCGCGGCATCGTCGTCAGCGAGCATCTGATCGAGGACGCGCCGGTCTTCGGCCACGGTTATGTAGTTGCTGGCGACGATGTGACGCCCATCCTGGATCGTCTCGGCTTTCCCGCGCACGCCTTGATCGTGAAGCCGGCCGAGAGCGAAGGTGGAGCAGGCAACATCCACAAGGGCCTGCGCGACAGAACCGCGCTCGAGCTGGCCGTCATGTCGGCTAAGGCGCAATCGGACGACGGCCGGGCGCTGATCCAGACCGATATGCGCGCCCACATGAACCCGACCCGGATGGCGACGCTCGGCCGCCTTGCCTCTGCTCTCGCCGAACGGCTTTCCGCGCTGTGCCCGGCCTGCCGCACGCCCGGCTACGGACAGGTCGATGTCGAGATCGGCTTGCCTTGCGAATGGTGCGGGACGCCGAGCCTCATGGTCCGCCACCGCGTCTTCGGCTGCGTCGCCTGCCCGCATCGTGAGAACCGGCCGCGCGGCGACGGGCTGACCAAGGCCGATCCGGGACACTGTCCCTTGTGCAACCCATGACCGGACGATGGAGAAAGGCCGATGACGAAAGCTGATGACGCGCCGCAGACCAATGACGAGCGGATCGCCTGGGTTCTGGCGCATCCTCGGATGAGCCCATGGCTGAAGGCGGCCCTCGAAGGCGCCAGGAAATGCCATCCGGTGGAAGTGCAAAACGATCTTGAGATTCTCAATCTGCTCCTGCGTGCGTATGTCGCCGAAGGCCTCGGCGCCAACGTGCGGAATTCGAACATGACGTGAAGTGTGTGGTGATAGGGTCAGTGGCGTCGCATCTGATGCTGGGGCCGGTCGGCTACGACCGTTTACGGCTTCCGTCCACCAGATTCTGATGGCCGCAATGGGCCTACGCTGACCAAGCAAACTTTGCCCAACAGGGCAGTGCGGGAAAGGCAGCTAACCGCCAAGCGCTTCCAACAGCGGACCGTCCGGACTTGATGCGGTGGACGGCTCTCCTCCCTCCCTGCGGTATGATCGCGGGATTGAAGATGGAGGAGCACCACGATGAGCAACATTGTGACGATCGGTTTGGATATTGCAAAGTCCGTTTTTCAGGTCCACGCGGTGGATTCGTCCGGCGAGGTTGTTGTTCGCCGAAAGCTGACGCGAGGGCGTGTCCTCGCCTTCTTCGAAAGTCTGCCACGATGCGTGATCGGGATCGAGGCCTGCAGTTCCTCGCACTATTGGGCTCGCGAGCTGATCGCACTCGGCCATGATGTGCGGCTGCTGCCGGCACAGTACGTAAAGCCCTATTCCTGGCGGCTCAATTCCTCCTATCATCCTCGCAACGACTATGCGGCCGACGTGAAGGCGATGCCCTCGAACAGTCTGGTGCTCGTCGGCGACAAGGATGAGGCCGTCGACAGTACCGCGCTACTCGATCTGTTGAAGGCCAGCGGCTACCGCGGACGCGCAGAAGTTCTGGCGGAGACGACACATTTCGGTATCTTCCACGATGCCGAGGCACTGAAGCGAATGACCGATTTCATCGCGACTGTGCCGGTGCCCTGATACGAGTGGTTCTCAACCGATCGGCTGCGCGCGCGGGAACTGGTTCAAGATGCCCCGGCAATGGTTCCAAACGGGTTCGGTACCCAATGTGACTTCAGCTCACGACTTAGCGGCGATCCAGAGTTGCCGGCCGGCTTCGTGCCCCCACTATGCCGACAAGCAAATGCTGATACGGCAGGTTTCGGGTGCTCCGCAACCCAGACTCAACGTCTGACTAGGGGTCGGAAGCTGTCGCAAAATATGGTCGAAAGATATGTCTTTGTCGTGAAGGTTGTCGCTCCAACAACATGGAGCGCAAGAAATGGAAATATCAGATCAGACTACCTCCCTTGATCCCTACTTCGCGTCGTTCGAGGACAGTTTTTCTGCAAAGAACTACAAACCCGATACCCTGGCGAATTACCGATACCTGCTTCGCCGCTTCGGGCGATTGCTCGAAACCGAGGGCATTGCACCCTCGGCGTTGACGCCAGAACTTGCCGTCGAACTAGGGCGACGGTTGCCGGTCACACCAAAAAGCCAGATCAAGGTTCCCAATCTTGCCAGGCTGTTTGTCGCGCATCTGATTGAGATCGGGGTGGCGACACGGCCACCGTTGACACCTGCGCAGGCCGAACGTGCAGAGTTGCTGAGCAATTTTGAAACCTATCTTCTGCAGCAGCGCGGCCTCAGCCCGCGAACGATTTATCATGTGCTGCGGTTCGCGGATCGCTTCCTCGATCATCGCTTTGGTGACAATATGCTCGATCTTCCGGCGATGAACATCCGGGATGTCGTGGCGTTCATGGAGCACCTGCTCGCGCGCAAGCACCCGTTCCGCGACAAGACGCCGGCCACGCATCTGCGCAGCTTCTTCCAGTATCTGTTCGCACAGGGCCTGACGACGACCAACCTGTCGCTCAGCGTGCCTAGGACGCATAAGCCCTGGGGCGCCAGGCTTCCGCGTCATCTGTCTCCCGATGAGGTGGAGGCAGTTCTGGCCTCGGTACGGGTCAATCCGCGGCGCGGCGCCCGCGACTACGCAATGCTGATGCTGATGGCCCGCCTCGGCTTGCGCGCACCGGAGGTCATCGCGATGCAGCTTGATGACGTGGACTGGCGGGCCGGCGAGTTGCTGGTCCGTGGAAAAGGCCAGCGTCATGATCGGTTGCCAATCCCGCCCGACGTCGGCGAAGCCATCATCGGCTATTTGCAGCAGGAGCGAACGTCAACGACCACGCGCACGCTGTTCGTGACGCACCGAGCGCCAAACCGCCCATTCAAGGACAGCCAGGTCATAAACGACATCTTGAAGGAAGCGTTCGCGGCGACGGGCGTGAAGCCGCCGACGCCCTATGTGGGCTCGCATGTTCTGCGCCACAGCCTAGCGACGAATATGGTGCGCTCCGGCGCATCGCTTGAGGAAATCGGCGATCTGCTACGGCATCGGTCGCGGGCGACGACGATGATCTACGCGAAACTCGACACGGATGGCCTACGCTCCATCGCCCAATCTTGGCCCGTCGCGGAGGAGGCACGATGAGCTTCCTTGCCGAACTTGACCGCTACGTGACTCTCAGAAGAGTCCTCGGCGCCGATCTGAGTACCGATGCACGGATACTCCGTCGCTTCGCCACCTTCGCCGACCGCGATGGCGCGCAGCACGTGAACACCAATCTGGTCATGCGCTGGCTCGAGAGCCTGCCATCCGCCAGTCCCGGAACCCGGGCAACACGCTTCAGGGTGGCCCGTCAATTTGCGGAATGGTTGCATGGCATTGATCCGAGGCACGAGGCTCCACCCCGAGGATTGGTGCCTGGCCGCCTTCAACGCGTGCATCCATATATTTATAGCGAAGCTGAAATCGTTGCGATCATCGATCAGGCGCGGACGTTACCATCGGTCTACGGCCTGCGTGGCCTGACCTGCTCGACGCTCTTCGGGCTGATCGCCGTGACCGGACTTCGGATCAGCGAAGCTCTCGGTCTCGATCCTGCTGACCTGGAGGTTGAATCCGGCATTCTTCACGTCCGGCAGGGCAAATTCGGCAAGGAGCGATTGCTGCCGCTGGATCATAGCGTCGTGCAACGGCTCGAAAGCTACGGCCGCGAGCGGGACCGGCTGCTCGGGCGCAGGCCGGGAGCATTCTTCGTGACCTGCGAGGGGCATCGTCTTGGCGATTGCAGCGCCCGCTACAACTTCGCGCATGTGTGCCAGCAGATTGGGCTACGAGAGCCGCAGCTTTATCTTCGACATGGCCGTGGGCCGCGCATTCACGATCTTCGCCACACCTTCGCGGTGCGGACCATGCTGAACTGGTACCGGTCGGGCAAAGATGTCAGCCGCGAGATGATCAAGCTCACGACATGGCTGGGTCATGCAAGCCCTGCCAATACCTATTGGTATCTGGAAGCGGTCCCGGAACTGCTGGAACTGGCTTCGTCCCGAATGACTGGCGTGGCGGCGGAGGCGGGAATCCGATGAAGGCGACCAACTTCCCCGCGCTGATCCAACGCTTCTTCACCGACCGGCTCTCTACGCAAATGGAGGCGAGCCGCCACACCGTCGCTGGCTACCGGGACACATTCCGGTTGCTGATCCGGTATGCGAGTTCCAGGTGCGGGAAGCCGCCGACGAAGCTCACGATCGAGGATCTCGACGCCGATCTCGTTGCCGACTTCCTGACCCATGTGGAAACGGCGCGCGGCAACACGGCGCGCACCCGCAATACACGCCTTGCCGCGATCCGATCATTCTTCCGCTACGTCGCAATGACCGATCCGAGCTGGCTTCTTCATTGCCAGCGTATTCTCTCGATGCCGAACAAGCGGTATGTGAAGCGAAGCGTGACGTTCCTTGACGCTCAAGAGATCGCGGCGCTGCTCGCAGCACCAAATCGAACGATATGGGTGGGACGCCGTGATCACGCTCTGTTGCTGCTTGCGCTTCAGACCGGATTGCGAGCGTCAGAACTGATCAATCTGCGCTGCAAGGACGTGGTTCTTGGGACTGGCGCCTACATCCGCTGCATCGGAAAGGGGCGGAAAGAACGCAGCACTCCTCTTCGTCGCGATACAGCTAAGCTGATTCAGGGCTGGATAGGCGAACGCCGTAACAGCGATGGGCCATTGTTCCCGTCGATCCGGGGCGAGCGGCTCAGTCGCGATGCGTTGGAACACCTGGTGCGCAAGCATTGCCTAGCAGCATCACGAGTTTGCCCGAGCCTCGCAGGCAAGCGCGTCACGCCGCACACGTTGCGGCACAGCACGGCGATGGAATTGCTGCATCATGGTGTCGACCAATCCGTGATCGCTCTATGGCTTGGGCACGAATCCGTGGAAACAACCCAGATCTATATCCACGCCGACATGCGGCTGAAGGAAAAGGCGCTCGCGCAGGTTGCCAGCCCAGAAACGCATACCGGGCGTTATCGCCCAAGCGATGAGCTGCTCGCTTTCCTCGAAACGCTCTGATTATGCCGAACTGCCGCATGGCCGACAGCAGACGCAACGGCCGCCGAACTCGGCCATGCGGCATAATCCAGCTTACGGCATAATGACCCAGCTCATGCAGGGCTGTCCGATGCCAGTTGATCGGCTCGAAATAAGCTTGCGGCGGTGGCACGACCACATGGTCGAGGGCCGGGACATAGAAGGCGCGATCCCCGCCGATGCGGAAGTCGATGCCGGTGGCTTTGATAAGCGCCTCGACCCTCGGCTCGATTAGGCCGGGTGGTGGGGGCGGCATAGCGACGGCGATATCCTCGGGCAACCCCTCGCATTGGGCAGCGTTGAACACGGTGAACCGCTTCAGGAACGGGATCGTCCCCGGTTCCTCGCCGGTTTCTCTCGCGCGCCGCTTCTCGTCCTCGGGCGTGAAGCGGTCGGCATAGACGACGGTGGTGCCACGCTCGCCCTTGCGAACATTGCCGCCAAGGGTGGCCGCCTGGCGATAGGTGAGCCAACCTTGTCCGGGGAAACCGTGCTGAACCACGGCGCCCCAAAGGATCAGGATATTGATGCCGCTATAGGCGCGGCCAGTGCTGGCGTTCTGCGGCAGGCCGAGCGGGGCCTTGGCGGTGGCCTTACCCCATGGCTGGACCCAAGGAAAGCGCCCGGCCTCAAGTTCGGCGATGATCTTGCCGGTGATTTCGTCATAGAGGTTCGTCCGCTCCGAGCCGGAGCGTGGGGTGCGGTCATATCTGGACATCGCGGTTCTCCGCGACGGGCGCCGGAGACCTGCTCTCCAGCCTTCAACCCGTCACGGCAAACCCGGCCCGCACTCTCACTCTAAGGGGCGTTGCGGGGATCTCCCCCGCTCGATGGGGGTGCGCCGGCAACATGGTGCCGGCCAAGGGAAAGGCTTTCCCCCAAATAAACGTTTTTGACTGGCTGGATTATCCTGAGGCTCATGCCTGCGCTAGCATGGCGGCAATGTCGGAGATCGCTCGCAGCAGAACCAGCGGATCATCTCGGGAAGGCATGAAACCATGTCGTTGCCAGAATAGCGCCGCCTCCTCATCGACGGCATTGACCAACAAGGCCCGACCGCCGATCAGGCGCGACGCCAGAACGCAACGCTGAAGAGCATGTTTCATCAAGCCGGTGCCGATCCCCTGCCCCGCCCTATCAGTGTCCGTGGCGAGTTGCCCGAGAAGCAAGCAGGGGACCGGGTTGGGCGGCTGTCCGGTGCGGATTGCGCGCGGCAGGATTGAGGGGACGGCCCCTGTCGGGGCCAGCCCATAATATCCGACGACACGCCCCGCCTCGTGGACGACGACGACAGCCGTGAAGCCCTTTTCCTGATTGGCAAGGGCGCGGGTCTTCAGCCAGTGATCGAGCGTGGGCTTACCGCATGAAAATGCGGAAACGTCATGGGCCGCAGTCAGCGGCTCGGGCGCAGATAAAGCCACGGCTCACCGCTTCGGCTCAAAGCCGGGTTCCCACGGCGCGGGCCGCTTCAGCACTTCCATCATCTCGGGGACGATGGTGGGCGGGCGAGACAGGATCTCCATGAAATCCGCGAAGCCCTCCGGGCTCATGCGGATCAGCCCCTGCTCCATGACGACCTCCTCGGCGGCCCGCACGGCGGCATCCCGCACGAAATCCGTTCGGGAACGGCCGCGCAGGTTTGCCGCGCGGTCAATCATCGCCACATCCGCTTCGGGCAGTCGCATTGAGATGGGATATTCCTTGCGTTCCGCTGTGCTGACCATGAGTCGTCTCCTTTCATGCAAGATAGGGGATTGTATCGCAAAAGGCAATACGATAATATCCTAGTCATGCTCACCGAACTCGCCATAGCGCCAAGGAGCCCCTCGATACCCGCCGCCGGGGCGAAATCCCGTAGGTTATTTCGCTATGCCATGATGCGCATGACTACTCTGGAACGCGCCGGAGTACGCAGCATAGCGCTGGATTCCGCCAAATATTCGACTGCGTTTTCAGTTGCTTATACCGTCATAGGCGCGAATTCTGTCTCGCATGACCTTGCGAGCCCCCGGAAACACAGCAAAGATGTCAGGACGAGAGCGCGAAGCGCTGCTCGAATCCCTGATGATCGACGAGCCGGAACTGACCTTTACGCCAAGGGGCGATCCCGATCCGCGCCTTCTGCGTCTCGTCGAGTTTCTGGCGCGGCAGGCAGCGCGGGAATGCTACGCCGAGGAAGTGAAGATGACGCGTCGACGGGGGAAGCGCACCTCCTGATGCCGAAAGGAGATGTGCAGTGAAAGTCGCGATCTACGCCCGCTATTCGTCGGACAATCAGCGCGAGGCGTCCATCGCCGACCAGTTCCGCATGTGCCGCCTGCGGGCGGAGAAGGAAGGCTGGACGGTGGTCGAGGAATATTCCGATCACGCCATCTCCGGCTCCAGCATGATCCAGCGTCCTGGCATCCAGGCGGTGATCATGGATTCCGTCCGAGGCCGGTTCGACATGATCCTGGCCGAGGCGCTCGACCGGATCAGCCGGGATCAAGAGGACATCGCCGGCATCTACAAGCGCATGCGCTATGCCGACGTGAAGATGTTCACCCTGTCCGAGGGCGAGATCAGCGAGTTGCATGTCGGGCTCAAGGGCACGATGAACGCCTTGTTCCTAAAGGATCTGGCCGACAAGACGCGCCGCGGACAACGCGGCCGCGTCGAAGCCGGCAAGTCGGGCGGCGGCAATTCCTACGGCTATGACGTGGTGAAGAAGTTCGATGCCAATGGTGAGCCCGTCCGTGGCGACCGCACTATCAACGAGGCGCAGGCCGAGGTTGTGCGCCGCATCTTCCGCGACTACGCGGCCGGCAAGTCGGCCAAGACCATCGCCCTCGCCCTGAACAGGGACCGTATCCCCGCGCCGTCCGGTGGCGATTGGGGTTTCAGCACGATCAATGGCAACCCGAAGCGTGGCAACGGCATCCTTAACAACGAGATGTATGTCGGCAAGATCGTCTGGAACCGCCAGCGATTCGTGAAAGACCCCGATACCGGCAAGCGCCAGGCCCGCCCCAACCCCGAATCCGAATGGGTCATCCAGGAAGCGCCGGAGCTGCGCATCCTCGATGACGACCTCTGGAACGCCGTGAAGGCAAGGCAGGGCGAGAACCGGACCGAGCGGGATGAGAGCGGCATCGCCGACGTCCGCAAGATGAACTACCGACGCCGGCCGAAATATCTCTTCTCGGGCCTGACCAAATGCGCCTGCTGCGGCGGCGGTTATTCGGCGATCTCGGCGACCCTGATCGGCTGCTCGACGGCACGGAACAAAGGCACCTGCGATAACCGGACCAACATCCGTCGAGACGAATTGGAGACGCGCGTGCTGAATGCGCTTCGCACCAAACTTGTCGATCCCGAATTGTTCGCTCACTTCTGCGCGGTGTTTACGCAAGAAATGAACCGGCTGCGGATGGAAGGCCGCGCGGGCATCGCTGGGGCCGAGGCTGAGATAGCGAAGATCGAGCGCGAACTGACAAAGCTTCTGACGGCTATCAAGGCCGGTGGCCCGATCGAGGCCATCGTGGGAGACATGAAGCGGCTGGAGGCACAGAAGGCTGAGCTGCGGACGTTCCTGGCCGAGGCGGAAGAACCGCCTCCCCTGCTGCACCCCTCGATGGCGCTGCAATACCGCAAGCGGGTCCAGCAGCTCTATGAAGCCTTGCAAGACGAAGAGGAAGAGAAGCGGATCGAGGCAGCAGACATCCTGCGCTCACTGGTGGACAAGATCGTGCTGACGCCCGTGGACGGCAAGATTGAGATCGACGTCCAAGGCGATCTTGCTGGAATCCTTACGATTTCCGCACAAACGAAAAACCCCGCCGGAGGGCTGGGTGGATCGCAAGTAAAGATGGTTGCGGGGGCAGGATTTGAACCTGCGGCCTTCAGGTTATGAGCCTGACGAGCTACCGGGCTGCTCCACCCCGCG
>NZ_JAHWRG010000023.1:0-26670 GCF_024539785.1 Ochrobactrum sp. BTU2
CTACACGACCGAAATGACCGCTTGATAAACACAGGCGAAAGCTGCTCAAAGCCCTATTCAAACAACTTGGCAATGCCTTCCGGATATAGTGGACGATCGCATAGCAGCATCCATCATGATGCAGGGGCTCACGGCAAGCCATTTCGCGACAGACTTTTATCCGGTTCAGCCTGGCGACATCGCTTTGGTGCACGCAGCTGCGGGTGGCGTGGGGCTTTTCCTGACGCAAATCATCAAGCGGCGCGGCGGTCATGTCATCGGGCGCGTCTCATCCCCGGAAAAAGCGGCGATTGTCAAAGCGGCCGGAGCAAATCATGTCATTATCGACAGGGACGGACAGTTCGCAAATGAAGTCTTGCATCTTACGGATGCGGTGGGTGTCAACGTCGTCTACGACGGATCGGGACCGAAGACTTTCCAAGACTCCCTCGCCTCACTCTGTCGTTCCGGTACTTTTTGCTGGTACGGACCGGTACTGGGCGGGCCCGGTCCGCTCGATCTTATGAGCCTGCCGAGAAGCATCGAGATCGGCTACGCCACCTTCTTCGATCACATCCCCACTACCGAACTCTTACGGTCCCGAAGCAAGCAACTTTTTGACTGGATTGAGGACGGTTCGCTGAAGGTCATGATCGGCAACACTTATGCACTTGCCGATGCCCACCAGGCTCATGCGGATATGGAAAGCCGGGCTACAACCGGCAAACTCCTGCTCATACCCTGACGTTCGTTTGTCCTGCCATATGAATATCATCGGCGCCGGCTTCCGGCGCCGATGAGTCCTGTAATTGTCAGAGCTTACCCGGACCGGCTGTCAATGCGAGCAGACCGGTAAGAGGAGACGGCTCTTGAGACGTGAGATCGTAGGGGCACGCAGTGGCAAGCGTTGCGAAAGCCATTACGGCGATAATGAAAATCTTCATCTCAACCTCCGTTATTGCGAACCGGAACTCAGGTGAGATCCAGTTCGACTGCTATGTTTCCACGCGTTGCTTTCGAATAAGGGCAGGTCTGGTGAGCATCCTCAATGATCGCTCGAGCAATCTGCGGCTCAAGTCTATAGCGCGACAATCAGGATGAGACGCTTGCGACAATCTGGATGAGATTCTTAGGTCGCGGTCGGGATCAAATTATCATGCTGATTGCCGTTGACAAGTTCTTCTTCGTTTTCTGATTGCCGCTGGGCGACAGACAGCGTTGAGGTCCTGATTGTCGCAAACGAGGCCGGTCGGCCCCGCTGGCGTTTTTCTTCAAGCGCGGTTCTGCGGCGATAACTTTCGACATTCATCTCGAAGATCGTGGCATGGTGCACAAGCCGGTCGACTGCTGCGAGTGTCATGGCAGGATCTGGAAAGACCCGGTTCCACTCTCCGAACGGCAGATTGTGCGGCAAACCGGCCATAGCCGGAAGCTCGTTCGTGACGTTTTAAGGGGGCAGCGTCTCGACGTGTTCCGAACGCGGCCCAGTTCTCTGGATAGCTGGTTGCCTTGGCTCAACAGCCGCTGGGAAGAAGGGGCACGGAACGCTTCGGCACTCTGGCGTGAGATGAAGACGAAGGGCTTTGTGGGAAAGAGTGGTGTCATATCGCAATGGGCTCAACGCCGGCGTCTTGCGGAAAAGGCCAATCAGAGCGGGCTCGCCAGAACGCCGTCCGCACGGGTTATCGCACGGCTCATGACCACCGCGCGCGACGACCTTGCAAAATCCGAAGTGATCCTGGTGGCGGCGATCGAAGTGAACGTCTCGGACCTTGTGGTCGCCCGTACTGCCATTGGTGATTTCCAGTCCATGATCCGCTCGAAGACAGCGCGGAAGCTCGACGAGTGGTTGGAAGCCGCTAAGGACAGCTTGGTCGGATCGTTTGCCGGCGGCGTCGAAAAAGACCTCGACGCCGTCAGGAATGCAATCATATCACCGTGGTCAAATGGGCAAACGGAAGGACAGATCACACGCTTAAAGCTCATTAAGCGCCAGATGTACGGAAGAGCAAAACTCGATCTCCTGCAGGCGCGGTTGATCGGTGCGTCGTAGACCTGCACAGCAGCAAATGTGCGTCAGAGCCAGTTCTCAGCGCAAATCAACAGCATATCAGTCTGACCGGAGATTACATCTGGACCCCGACGGACAGCCCCGATCTCAGGCCGCTCCGGCGAGAAACATCCATCCTCGCTGCATGATCACGATATGTTCTCAAATGTAGGACAGATTCACCACTTTCGTGTCGTGACGACGAAACAGCCTATGCCGCATGATCGCCCCACAAATCCTCATGCTCCCCAATTCGGGTGACTAGGCCCTTGACCCGCCCATCTAATCATAAGACTTCCAGCCAACATGCTCACTCCAATCGCGAGGAGGAGGGGGCCGGCGAACTCGTTGGCGACAATGCCCGATGCCGAAGAAACCGACAGCAGCATCAGGCTGAATTCTCCTCCATGGGCCAGGATGATCCCAGTGCGCCAAGAGGTCTGAAGCGACTCGCCGAATAGTCGGGCGACGACCAAAACGATCAGCGTCTTGCCCGCGAATATAATCGCGAGCCAGATCAGCACGACAGGCCATGCAGATGGAATGATCCAAAGTGGCAATTGCGTTCCGATGCCGACAAAGAAAATCCCGACAAACAAATCGCGGAAGGGCCGAATCTCGTTCTCGACAGCATGGCGCGCGTCACCCTCGCCGATAATCATGCCGGCCGTGAATGCAGCGAGTGCCGGAGAAAGACCGGCGGAGGCCGCGACAATCGCAGACCCGAGCGCAATGGTAAGTGCGAGGAGTTGGGCAAGCTCCGGATCGCCACGCGACGCTACCCAACGGGCAAGCACCTGCAACGGGCCACGGGCAGTGAACAGAGCTGCAACCAATGCCATTGCACTGGCGACGACCGTTATCACGCCATGTCCCTCGGCGGCTCCACTCATCGAATCGTGCAGAAGCAGGAATGCGACAGCTGCCAAGTCTTGAAACAGAAGCACTGCGATGGCCAAGCGCCCATGAGCCGATCCAAGAGCGTTCGCGCCTGCGAGCACCTTGAGGCACATGGCTGTGGATGACATCGCAACGGCCCCGCCGATGAGGATTGCGGAAACTGGTGCGAGATCGAAGACCAAACTCGCTACCAACGAAACCGTTATCGTCGTGACTGAAACCTGTACAGCCCCAAGACCGAAGACATGCTTCCTGAGTGTTACGAGCTTCTCGAAGGAGAATTCCAGACCAAGTGCGAACAGCAGGAGTACGACTCCGATTTCGCCAATACTGCTCAGGGCAGCGCTCTCCGCAATCAGGCCGAGGCCAGCGGGTCCAATGACTATACCGGCAAGAATGTAACCGACGATGCTAGGCACGCCAATCCGTGAACATATCGTCACGAGTACGAACGCGGCGCAAACCAACAAGGCCGCACTTTCGATAAATCCAGTCACGCCATGCATGTTCTTCTCCTGATATCATGTCGCAGGAAATGCCAATACTTGTATACTCTAAACGTGCGACCGTGCCCACTGCGCTATCTGCGCGGCAGGCATTACACCGCTCGTCCTCGCGATTTCCTTGCCGCCCCTGAACAAGATCATGGTGGGAATGCCGCGGATCCCGTAACGATCGGTGATCTGCTGTTCGGCTTCGGTATCGAGCTTGCCGAGACGGAACTGAGGTTCGAGCGAACGCGCCGCAGCCTCGAACTGAGGTGCCATCATCTTGCATGGCCCGCACCATTCCGCCCAGAAATCGACGAGCAGGGGCAGATCGGCATCGGCGTGTCGGTCGAAACTGGCGGCGGTCAGTGTGACTGGCCGGCCCTCGAACAGGGCGGCGCCGCAGCGGCCGCAGCTGGGGTTATCCGTCAGTCGTTCCTGCGGCACGCGATTGACGGAACTGCATTTCGGGCAAGCAACGGTGGGCATTCTGTTCTCCCTTTGAGTGTCGTTTCGGAGGGGCAGGTGCGTATTTCAGAATCCGCGGACAGCGATTTCAGTAAATCGCGGACACTTGTTTCGCTAATTCGCGGACAGTTCAGCCGCGGCGTTTTTCAGGCCTGTTGTTGATCAGACTTACGTTCTTTCGTTGTCCGCGCTGAGCGTTATGTCAATGCCGGATTTGGCTTTGCGCATGCTATCCCCTTCCAAATTGATGCGGTGAGCATTGTGCACGACGCGGTCGAGTATCGCATCGGCAACGGTTTCGACTTGGGCGATCGCCTTTCGACCGACATCGGCCAAGACCAACGTCTGGTCGTCGATTTCCGTGATCGGCTTTTGCTCGACGACCCTGATGAGTGAAGCCGCGGGCATTTCGCCGAGTTGCGGATCGATCGGGCCCAGCACGGAGTGGTCGCACATCACGATCTCGTCTGCGGCCAGAGCGATCAGCGTTCCCCCCGACATGGCGTAGTGCGGCACGAAAACTGTGACCTTGCCCTTGTGTCCCTGGATGGCGCGAGCAATCTGCGTGGCAGCGAGGACCAGTCCGCCGGGGGTGTGCAGCACGATGTCGAGCGGCATTTCGGCGTCCGTCAGCTAGATCGCGCGCAGGACTTCCTCGGAGTCGTTAACGTCGATGTAGCGAACCAGGGGAAAACCTAGGAGGTTCATCGTCTCCTGCCGATGGATCATCAGGATCACCCGGCTTCCGCGTATCCTCTCGATTTGAGCGATCTTCCGAGTGCGCATCGCCTCCAGATACTTCCTCTGCAGTGCCGGCTGCAGTGCGGAGACGATGAATAACAGCCAGAGCAGTTGCATCAAATCCATGGATTTCCTTTTCCTTTCCTTCGCCCATCCGGCAGGAAGCCGTATATTCCCTCGTCGCGGTAGTAGTTGCGATAGGTGACTGCAGGCCTGCGTAGAATCGGACTAGGCCGCGTCGACGAACCGGCACAAGGGGGATTCCCCCGAGGCGGATGACGTGATTCGAGGCTGACCTCTGGAGAGGAGGTCGGCCTTGGTTCGGGATCGTTTGATGGATGCGGAGTGGGCGATCTTCGCCCCGTTCCTGACGGAGCAGTCGGCCCGCGGCGGCCGCCCACCGAAGGACCACCGGCGCACGCTGGACGGCATCTTCTGGATCACCCGAAGCGGCGCGCCGTGGCGTGACCTGCCCGAGGAACTCGGGAAGTGGAACTCGGTCCACCGCCAGTTCCGGCGCTGGACCACCTCCGGCATCTGGGACGTGCTGTTGCAGGCGCTCGCCGACAGCGGCGGCGAGGCCGACATGCTCCAGATGATCGACAGCACCATCATCCGGGCGCACCACTGCGCTGCCGGAGGAAGGGGGGGACCCAAAGTCAGGCTCTCGGCCGCTCGCGCGGCGGCTTCTCGACCAAGCTCCACCTGCGTGCCAATGCCGATGGCCTGCCCATCAGCGTCGTGCTGACGCCCGGCGAGGCCCACGACCTAATCGCCTATGACGACCTCATGGCCGAGCGCGACAGCGATCCCGGCGTGCTGCTCGGTGACAGGGGCTACGACAGTGACCGCCTGCGGCAGGATGCGCGCGACCGGGGGGCCCAGCCGGAGATCCCGACCAAGCGGAGCCGCAAGGTGCAGCACAGCGTCAACCGACGCCTCTACGCCCTGCGTTCCCGCATCGAGTGCTTCATCAACCGTCTCAAGAACTGCCGCCGCGTGGCCACCCGCTACGACCACACCGCTTCCAGCTTTCTCGGCTTCGCCCTGCTCGGCTGCATCCGCTTATGGATCAGGTTCGTCCACGCGGCCTAATGGGGTGAAAAAGCATACACTCCTGAGCAAAGAGAGGGGCGCGACGCGCCCCTCTTACGCCCTATCCAGCGGTTTCAGAACAACTTGGACAGCTTTGCCTTGATTTCATCGAGCCAGCCTTTTCCGCCGCCTCCCCCAGCCGTCTTTTGCTTGACTTTCCTGAGTTCAGCATACAGGGGCTCAAAGTCCTTCTTCTTTCCATAGCCCAGCAGTTCTGCCATTTCCAACTGCTGCCGCGCTTCGTTCAAGAATGTCTCCAGGCGCTCATTGGACGCTTCGCTCCGCTGACTATCTTCTACCAAGGTCTCGGCGCGCTTCAGGAGCAGCCTGGCGCGCAGGGCGGGCAGCGGATGCACGCTGCGCGTCTCGACCAGCGTGCTGAGCGCTGCCTGCAGCGCGGCTTTGGCTTCTTCAATCTTGCCCTGATCGATAAGCGGCACGACTGACTTCACGGCTGCGGGATAGGACGCCAGAGGGATGTTGGTGACCGCGATCACGATTTCACTGGCCAGCAAAGCCAGCACGTGACGTGCCTGTTGCACCTCGCCATGTTTGAGGGCATCCAGCGCCTCGTCGGTCATCGCCTCAATGGTTTCCGTGTTGGCGAACAAGTCGTGCACGATGGTGCGCACATCAACGGGGGCCAGGGCAAGCGTGGGTTCGCGCGCAACAATCAGCTCCAGCTTTCCAGTCACTTCGGCCAGCATTGCCAATGCGCGTGCAGCGTCCTTGCCGTCAAGTGCGGCCAGCGCTGATTTGGTCAGCGCCAAGGCCGAGACGGCCTCATCGAGGACTTGTTTACGTTTGTCTGCCGCCTGCGAGCCCGTTTCCTTCTGAACCTCAGGCTGTACCTCCGTGACGACTTCAGGCTTGGCCTCTGGACTGACAGGAAGGCTGCTTACCGCGGCCTGTTCGTTTATTTCTTTGTTCGTCGCATTGGGATTCGATGTTTGCTCATTCATGGTGATATGCCTCGTATGAGTTAGTGAAAATAGGCGAATCTATTGGGGCTGACTGCGAACATCGCGAGACTGACCGACCGAACAGTCGGCCCCTTCATCACCTCAAAACAGCTTTTGGAGGCGCGTCTTCAACTCGTCGAACCATCCCTTGCCGCTTTTGCCACCAGCCGACTTTTGCTCAATGGACTTCACCTGATCGAAGATGGGTTTGAAATCCGCCTTCTTGCCATAACCCAGGATCTGCGCCATCTCGATCTCCGTGCGCACGGACGACAGCAAGGTGCTGAGCTCCTCGTTCTGCTTGGCATCGCGCTTGTCGGTCTCGGCCAGCTTTTCAGCTTTTGCCATCGCGGCTTCAGCCCGTAGCACGGGCAGAGGAAAGGCGACCGAGGTCACCACCAGCGTGTTCAGTGCTCGGGCGAGTTCCGCCTTGGCGTCGTCGATCTTGCCGCTGTCGATGAGCCGTGCGGCCGACTTGATCGCTGCCGGGTACGTTGCCATCGGCAGGTTGTCGGTTTCGATCACGATTTCGCTGGCCAGATTGGCGACGATGGGCCGGGCCTTTTGCACCTCGCCATCACCCAACAACTCCCGAGACAACTCGACCGCTTTCTTCACCGTTTCCACGTTGGCGTGGATATCGTGGGTGATGACGCGTACATCGACCGGCGCCAAAGCAAGTTTGGCGTCGCGTGCCAATACCAGTTCCAGCTTTCCGCTGGCCAGTTCCAGCGCAGCGAGCGCCTCCTTGGTCTTCTTTGCATCAAGGAGTGTCAAAGCCTCCTGGGTCTTGGTGAGCGCCGTGATGGCGTCCTGAGTGAGCTCAGCACGCTTTTTTTCGGCTTCCCGGGCGGCCTTGTCATCTACCTGTGGCTGCGCCGCCTTGGATGCGGCAGAGGGTGCTGCAGCACCTGGGCTAGAACCTGCCGCCGATTGGGCCTGAGCCGGTCCGCTAAGTCCGACGACGACCGCCAGGGCAAGTGCGGAGAAGGTTGATTGGGGCTGTTTGATATTCATGATCTTGGGCTCCTAATTAAAGTTAGTTGACTGAGATTTCAATCTGTTTCGGTTTGGCTTGCTCGGCCTTGACAAGCCGCACTTCCAGCGCGCCGTCTTTCATCGAAGCCGTCACCTTGGTCGAATCAACGTTGTCAGGCAAGACAAAGTTGCGCACAAAGTGACCTGCCACTGAACTTTCATCCAGCGGCGATTAGAGTCTCGACCGTTTCTGTTACGCCGTTGGGCGCGGGTTGAGCAACGGGCGGAGACGCGAAGCCCTTATCGAGCGAAGCGTCGGAGCCGGTTGCGGTAAGGGTTCCGGCGAAGGCCGCCGGGGTCTGGTATCCGAGCGAGGAGTGCGGTCTCGCGGTGTTGAAGTCCTGCCTCCATTCGGCGATGGCGCTGCGGGCGTGGTCGAGGCCGAAGAACAGGCTCTCGTTCAAGAGCTCATCGCGCATCCGGCCGTTGAAGCTCTCGACGTAGCCATTCTGCATGGGCTTTCCGGGCGCGATGTAGTGCCACTCGACGCGATGATCCTTCGACCAGGCGAGGATCGCGTTCGAGGTGAACTCCGTGCCGTGGTCGGAGACGATCATGCCCGGCTTGCCGCGTCGGGAGATCAGGTCCGTCAGCTCACGAGCAACGCGGCGACCGGAGATCGACGTGTCCGGGATCGCTGCCAGGCATTCGCGCGTCACGTCATCGACGATGTTGAGCACACGGAAGCGCCGCCCGCAGGCGAACTGATCGTGCACGAAGTCCAGCGACCAGCGCGCGTTCGCCCTTGCCTCGACCAGGATCGGCGCCCGCGTGCCCACCGCGCGTCGCCGCGCCCGGCGCTTGCGCACCGTCAGGCCCTCCTCGCGGTAGAGCCGGTAGATCGAGCGCATGTAGCTGGCCGTCATCCCGTCGTCTTTCTTGCAATTGTCACACCCGTCCACGCCGGAGGATCAGAGGCGGGGAAGGATTCGAGCGAGGCTTCGAGGACCGGATCGAAACTCTCCCTGTCGCTGGTAGACGGGTCGGCCGTGCTCTCATGCTGGACGCCTCTTGAGAGGCGGCGATCGGGGCGGAACGGGACCCGGAAGGCTCCCGGGGCATCGACGCCCCTGTGCAGCCGGTGGCGCGTCTCACCCGCCCAAGAGTTCGCCATCCGGGCTCCCCCAGCGTCCTCGCGCACGACATAATGCCAGTCCTGCCTCTCTGCGAAGTCCACGGCGCTTTCGCGGTCGGGAAACTTCAGCCGGATCGGACGATAGGGATCGTCGCTGGAGGTATATCCCATCAGCGGCTCGATGTGGGGCGGGCGCGACGGCTCGAATTCCAGTATCCAGTAGTTGGGCCGCGGCGCCGATGTCATCGCGGAACGTGCCGGCCGGTAAATGATCGCGGTCGGAACGTCCCATGATCTCATGTTGGTCCCGGGTATCTTCGGCGGGAATGGTGGGCGATTGTGACCGCGCATGTCAGCTCTCCTGGGTGTCGGTTGATGCGAGAATGTGACGTTCGAGATCGCCGAGTTTTTCCATTCGCCTCGAATTCAGGCGAACGGCGCGTTCGGTGTTCTGCGAAGGAAAGGCAGCAGCGTGCAGGACGTCCGACCGCATCGCTATCGTGAGATCGGCGACGGCATTCATCACGCCCTCTCGGTCCCCGTCCGAGAGCGTGCCGTCAGCAAAACCGGACTGCAAGCTCTCCAGTACCTGCTCGAAGCTGGACACGACCCCTGCACTCGCGACCACAGCCAGCTTGTGGCTGAGAACACGCAGTTCATCGATCAGCTTCGCATCGTGCCTTGCGGTTTCCACGATCTCTGCGACCTTCTCGATGCAGGCCATGTAAATGTCGCATTGCTGCTGGAGGATGATGACCCTTCCTTCCTTGCGAAGCTCGAGATCGGTCTGGCGATTGAGAAGCGCCGCGGTCAGAATGATCGTCACGACAGCGCCGAGGAAGATGAGCGTCATCTCCTGCGCGAAAGGCAGTATGTCTTCGGCAAGATACATCGAACGAAAAACGAAAACGATGCCGATGCCCAAGGCAGCGGCCGCAGCAGCAAATGCCAAGTCAGGCAGGCGGTTCGACATCAGCACCTCGCATTTTCGGTGTCAGGTGGCATGCACGGCTTCGCATCGGCGTCCGGCGCCTCTGCGTCCCGGTGCCGCAGGAAGATTGGCGTCGGACCGCTGCCGAACGGATTGAAGCCGGTGCTCAGGCAACGGTCGAAGATCGTTTCGTCCCATCGGGTGAAATCGTGCTCTTCGCCGGCAAGTCGCTCGTCATCCACCACAGGGCACCTCACGCCTTTGCCGATGGGGGAGCGTCATCGAAGGCCGCACCGTCCGAACGATCCGCCTTGCGAAGCCGTAGCCCGAGGAGGATCATCATCACCCCGAAGACCGCGGCGTAGAAGCCGATCAGCCAGCCGAGCGCGAGGAAGCTTTCGACCGGGCGCGTCAGCAGCATCCAGGTCACGACGACACCGAGAACGACCGAGAGAAGGCCGCTCAGGATCAGCCAGATTTCGCCGTTGATTTCCTTTCGCAGGCGGATCGCTGCCGCGATCTCGAGGGCACCCGAGAACACGGACCAGAATGCGATGCTGGCCCAGAGGAATGTCGCAAGCACAAGCGTCGCGACAAAAGGCGAGACAACCACGACGACGCCCGTGGCGATGCCCAGAATGCCGCTGAACATCAGCCAGCCCCAGCGATCGCCCCCGCGGATGTTGCGGACGGCGGCGACGAGGCCGAACACGCCATCGGCGAAGGCGAAAGCGCCGAAGACCAGCGTCAGAGCAAGCAGCGACTCCGCAGGCATGAGGAAGGCGAGAACCGCGATCACCAGCGCCAGGACACCGCGCAGCACGAACAGCCACCAGTTCCCGGACAGGCTGCCCAGCATGTCCTGCATCGTGTCGGATTGCTTTGCAGAGGTTGTCGTCATTGGTCCATCTCCTGTTCAGGTTTCAACTCAGTAGTGCCGATTGTCTCCGCGCCGGCCAGGGCGGCCGCCACGCGGCGGCGGTCCTCGACCGGTTGAGGCAGACACTGCGTCCGGGCAATTTCCCTTTCCACGGGCGGGCGCCCCGATGCCTCGCCGATCAACCCGGCTTCGACCAGCGTGCCGCGCAGTGTCTCCGCCGCGTTCTCTGCAATCTTCAACACTTCCGCCTCAGTGAGACCCAGGAGGTGCGCCGTCTCCGCGATCGTGGCGTCTTCCAGGTACATCCGATACAGGACGCGGCGCTCGACCGGAGCAAGATCTGCGATAGCCCGGTGCAGTGCCATGGCGATATCATGACGATCCACTTCGGTCTCGGGGTCTGTGCCGCCGTCGTCGGCGATGAGGTCCTCCAGCATCAGCACTTCGTCGGGCTGGTAGAACTCGAACATCGCCTGATCCGCCTCGGTCGGATCCTCCGCCGGGGCCTCGGGTTCCGCCTCGATGGAGGCGGCATCCTCGGGCACCGCGCGGCGCGCAGCCTGCGCCTCGGCCTCGACGGTCTCGAAGGCCAGCTGCGTCAGCCAGTCCCGGACGGAGAATTCGGTCGGCCGCCGCTCGAAGCGGTTGAGCCCGTTGAGGATCGTCGCATCGACGATATCGCCAACGCTCAGGTAGCCAGCCGGCACAGACCCGCTACACTCGAGATAGGTCAACTCGCGCCTGACTGTATCGTAGACCGTATCGAGATGATCCTCGATCAGGTCGAAGAAGAGTTGGCGCCGGTCCGCTTCCGCCGCATCCCGCGCGGGCGGCAGCGGGGCGCCGATCCGGCGCCGGCGGGCGGGACGCTTGTATTCAGGCTCGTGCTTGAGGCGCGCCACATGCCGATCGACCTGGTGGCGCAGGTCGGCAAAGGCCTTGCGCAGGACAGGCTCGATCTCGAATCCCTCTTCCCGCGCCGCGATCACGCCCGACGGCAGTTGCAGGCGCAGGCTGACTTTGATGCGCTTCTTGCCCCTCGTCTGCGAGGCAACGACTTCGAGCCGGACCAGATCCTCGCGAAAGCGCGCAAGGTGCGGTTCAAGTTGCCGCAATTCTTCCTCGATGACCTCAGGCGCGCGCTGTTGGCCGTGCCGGTCGAGATTGCGGAATGATCTAATGACGTTCATGCCGTGGACCTTCCTATAACTCTCCGAAGAGATGGTCCGGCGCGACCGATATCGCGCCGGGCCAGTCTTTTGCGCTGTCACTCGGCGGACTTGTCGTCCTTGGACTGCACCTCATCCCCAACGCTGGGCTTCGGAACGTCCGTCTTGTTTTCGGCAACTTCGCTGGGCTCCTCGATCCCGGCCTTGGCCTGATCGTCCGGGCTGTCGTCACCGGTGTCCTTTACGATCTTTTCGAACACGACCCTCTGTTCGTCTTCCGACCAGGCGACGCGGACCTTGTCACCATCCTCGATCCGCCCGGAGAGCATCTCGCGGGCCAACTCGGTCTCCAACTGCGACCGGATCAGCCGGCGTAGCTCGCGGGCACCGAATTCGGGACGGAAGCCGACCGCGCCGAAGTGATCCACGACGCTCACATCGAGTTCGAGTTCGACGCCCTGGGTAAGGGCGGTCCGCTTCACCCGGTTGAGCTGCAACTCGACGATCTGGCGGATTTCCGACTGGTTCAGCGAGTGGAAGACGATGATCTCGTCGATCCGGTTGATGAACTCTGGCCGGAAATGACCGCGCAACACCTCCATCAGCTCGGACTTCTGCTTGGCCTCGTCGAACTCACTGCTGCCGCGTTTCGTGAGGTTGCGCTGGATGATGTCCGAACCGAGGTTCGACGTGGCGATGATGATGGTGTTGGTGAAGTCCACCACGCGCCCCTTGCCGTCGGTCAGCCGACCGTCGTCGAACACCTGCAACAGAATGTTGTAGACATCCGGGTGCGCCTTCTCGATCTCGTCGAGCAGCACGACCGAGTAGGGCCGACGGCGCACCTTCTCGGTCAGTTGCCCGCCTTCGTCGTATCCGACGTAGCCGGGAGGCGCGCCCACCAGCCGGGCGACCGAGTGGCGCTCGCCATACTCCGACATGTCGATGCGGATGATTGCGTCCTGATCGCCAAAGATTACTTCGGCGAGCGTCTTGGCCAGTTCCGTCTTGCCAACCCCGGTCGGCCCGAGGAAGAGGAATGTCGCGGTCGGGCCGCGTCCCTCGCGCAGTCCTGCGCGCGCCAGGCGCACCGCATCCGCCACGGCGCGGATGGCCTCTTCCTGGCCGATGACGCGCTCGTGCAGCTTCTCCTCGAGCTTGAGGAGCTTGTCTTTCTCCTCGGTGGTCAGCTCAGTGACCGGAACGCCGGTGATCTTGGAGACGATCTGCGCGACATGATCGGCGCGCACCTCGGCGGTCGCCGAAGCCTGATCGCGCTTCCAGATCTCCAGAAGCTCGTCGAGCTCCTTCTGCTTCTGCTCCAGCTCCTTCTTCAGTTCTGCTGCTCGGTCGAATTGCTTGCGGGCTGCGGCATAGTCCTGCTCGCGCTTGATCTGCGCGACCTCGGCTTCGAGTTCCTGCACGTCCACGGGCCGAGCAGTGGCCGAGATCTTCACCCGCGCCGCGGCCTGGTCGATCAGGTCGATCGCCTTGTCGGGCATGAAGCGACCGGTGATATAGCGATCCGAAAGCTCCGCGGCGGCGATGATCGCCTCGTCGGTGATCGTCACCTTGTGGTGGCTTTCGAGCGTGTCGCGCAGCCCGCGCAGAATCATGATCGTCTGTGCGACCGTGGGCTCGTCCACATAAACCGGCTGGAACCGTCGCTCGAGCGCCGCGTCCTTCTCGATGTATTTCTGGTACTCGTTGAGCGTCGTCGCGCCGATCAGGTTCAGCTCGCCCCGCGCCAGCGCCGGCTTGAAGGTGTTGGCGATGTCGAGACCACCTTCGCCGCCGCCCTGGCCGGCGCCGACGATGGTGTGCATCTCGTCGATGAACAGGATCAGGCTGTCCTTCTCCTCGGTGATCTCCTTGAGGATCTTCTGCACCCGCTCCTCGAACTCGCCGCGATACTTCGACCCGGCCACCATCGAGTTGATGTTGAGCTCGACCAGCCGCTTGTCGCGCAGCGCCTCGGGCACTTCGCCCGCGACGATCCGTTGTGCAAGTCCCTCGACGATGGCGGTCTTGCCCACGCCGGGCTCGCCGATCAGCACCGGGTTGTTCTTTTTCCGGCGGGCCAGCACTTCGATCGTCGTCTCGATCTCGCGGGCGCGGCCGATGACGGGATCGAGCTTGCCCTCGCGGGCGAGTTTCGTCAGGTCACGGCTGAACTGGTCGAGATCGGGGGTGTTCGACGGAGTCTCGACGCGGCCCTCCTCGGCTCCCTTGCCCACGACCTTGGTCACCTGCTGACGCAGCGCCTGCGGCGTCAACCCCAGCTTGCGCAGCATCGCCGCGGCCAGGCCTTCACCTTCCTCGGCAAGTCCGATCAGAAGGTGCTCGGGACCGACATAGGAATGGCCGAGTTCGTTCGAGGCGATGAAGGCCCGGTTCAGCGCGTCCTTCAGGCGAGGGCTTACGCCGATTTCGCCGTCCGTCTTGGCGTCTCCACGCTTCGCCTCCTTCTCGATCTGGCGGCGCAGATCGTCCACATCGACCTTGAACTGTTCCAGGATCGTCTTGACGACGTCAGACGAGGTCAATGCCAGAAGCAGATGTTCGGTATCGACCTCGCTGCGCCCGAATTCCCCGGCCTTCTGTGCTGCATCCTGCAGCAGCTTGTTGCCCTGTTCGCTCAGCCGGTCGGCGATGGTGCGTCCGCCGCCGCGCCGCGATCCGCGGCGCGGCGTTTCCTCCCCGAAGGTGGCATCCACGACGTCGTCCTCACCCGCGCCCGTGGCGCCCAGTGCACCACCCCGCAGCGGGCTGTCGCTGAACAGGCTGCCGAACCCGCTATCGCCGAAGAATTCGTCCAAAAGGGAATGTCGTCCGAACAGGGACTCCAGCGGCGATGCGCTGCGGCCCGACCGGCGCACCATTTCGCGGTAGTGCTGATCGCACAGCTCCATGTTCTGAACTTTGCCGTTCACCGAGGCGCGCACGCGCGCCGTCGCCGGGCGACCGCAAATATCGCAAGCTCCGTTTGCCATTCGTCTTCTCCGTTTCTTTATCCAGTCAGGGTTGTCCGCCGATCATCTGCGCCAGTGACAGTGTTACGCAGCGACCGCTTCCGTTCTTTTCACCTTGGACCCAATTGCCACCAGATCGGGCTCGTCCAGTGTCTCGCGTTGCAGGAGATCCTGCGCGGATTGCTCGAGCAGCGCCCGGTTGGCTTCGAGAAGCGAGAGGGTGCGCTTGAACACGCCATCCACGATGTCGCGCACCTTCGAGTCCATCCGCTCGGCAGTGGCCTCGCTGTAGCGGCGGTTCAGCCACGACGACTGGTCGCCGGTGCCGAGAAAGCCTGGCCGATCGGTGTCGTAGCTGACATGCCCGAGGTCTTCGTCCATCCCGTACCGCGCGACCATGGCGCGGGCGATATCGGTAGCCTTGACCAGATCGTCGGCCGCCCCGGTCGAGACATGATTGTAGATGATCTTCTCGGCCGCGCGCCCGCCAAGCAGGACTGCGATCTTGTTCTCCAGCTCCTCCCGCGTCATCAGGAAGCGGTCCTCGGTCGGGCGCTGGATAGTGTAGCCGAGCGCGCCAATTCCGCGCGGGATGATCGAGACCTTGTGCACCGGGTCCACCCCCGGCAGAGCCATCGCCACAAGCGCGTGCCCCATCTCGTGGTGCGCCACGATCTCGCGCTCGCGCGGATTGAGCACGCGGTTCTTCTTTTCCAACCCCGCGATGATGCGCTCGACGGCATTGTTGAAGTCGTCCATCGTCACCGCATCAGCCTTGCGGCGCGTGGCGAGCAATGCTGCCTCGTTGACGAGATTGGCAAGATCCGCGCCGGAAAAGCCGGGAGTAAGCGCTGCGACCTTCTCGGCATCGACGTCCGGGGCGAGCTTCACCTTTTTCATGTGAACGCCGAGAATCTGCACACGTCCCTTCTTATCCGGCCGATCCACCAGCACCTGCCGGTCAAAGCGTCCGGCCCGCAACAGCGCCGGATCGAGAATCTCCGGGCGATTCGTGGCCGCAAGCAGCACGATGCCGACTGATGGGTCGAAGCCGTCGAGCTCGGTCAGAAGCTGGTTCAGCGTCTGCTCACGCTCATCGTGGCCGCCAGCGATCTGGCCGGAGGAGCGCGCCCGCCCGAGAGCGTCGAGTTCGTCGATGAAGATAATCGCCGGCGCGGATTTCCGGGCCTGCTCGAAGAGGTCGCGCACCCGCGCGGCACCGACGCCCACGAACATCTCGACGAACTCTGATCCCGAGATCGAAAAGAAGGTCACGCCGGCCTCACCCGCCACCGCGCGCGCCAGCAGCGTCTTGCCGGTGCCCGGCGGCCCAACGAGCAATATGCCTTTGGGGATATGTGCGCCCAGCTTTCCGTATTCGGCGGGGTTCCTGAGGAACTCCACGACCTCTTCCAACTCGGCCTTGGCCTCGTCCACGCCGGCCACGTCAGCGAAACTGACGCCGGTTTCCCTTTCCATGTAAACTTTGGCCTTGCTGCGGCCGACCTGCATGAACCCGCCGAAACCCTGCTTGTCGGCGAACTTGCGGAACAGCAGCATCCAGATTCCGAAGAAGACAAGCGCTGGCGCCACCCAGGAAATCAGCGTGCCGAAGAAAGTGTTTTGCGGAACGCCAGTGATCTCGATACCTGACCGGTCTATCCGTTCCAGGATTGCGGGATTCACTACAGTCGTCACGAACTGCTTCTTGCCGTCGACGGGTTCGGCGAAGGTGCCTGTGATAGTGTCTGACCCGACCGCGACAGAAGAAATTTTCCCGTCAGCGAGATACTTCTCGAACTGGCTGTAGCTGATCGGCGCGACGGATTGCCAGCCGGCGATCAGATCCTGGATGAAGATCACGGCTATGAAAGCCATCACCCAGTACCAGATGTTGTATTCGGTCTTCTTTTCCACACGGCTTTTCCTTTTCCCTAGCGCCCGAGCCGCGACTTGATGCGCTCGAGCAGCGCCAGCAGAATGCGCCTTTCGTCCGCCGACAGATCCTGCAGGATTTCATCTTCGAGCGCCGATTGCCGCGGCGCGAGTTCCTTCAGCATCGCCCGGGCCTTCGACGTTGCCGTGACGATCTGCGCCCGCCTGTCGTCGGGCGAGGGCGACCGCTCGACCCAGCCGCCCCGGACCATGCGATCGACGAGCTGGCCGGCTGTGGCCTGGCCGACCTCCAGCAGGTCGGCCAGATCGCCGATGGTCAGCCCAGGCGCATCCTCGACATGCGCCGCCGCCATCCAGGACAGGCGGGTCAGGCCGCTGCCGCGGATGTCTTGGTCGATCCGCTGCTGGATGAGCTGCGCGACCCGGTGGATCGTCGTCCCGATCAGCGCGATGTCCGAAGAGATCATGGGTATCCTTCCTCCGATTGCATGGTACACAGGAGAAACCGCCCCCCCCCATCCAAAACGCAATGCATCCATCATACATGCTTGCATAATAAATGGAACGGCCTATCTTGATAGGCGTTCTCCGAACCCACATCCGGCCGGCACCGTTGCCCGGTCCCTCCATGCCGACGGTTCGGGGGTATCGATCAGCAACAGGAGGCCAGCAATGCTCTACCCGACATATCTGCGCCGCAGCGATCCCTTTGCGCTGATGCGCTCCATGATGCGCGATCTCGACCGCGGTTTCTGGCCGCCGTCCCGCGCGGCGTTCCCGGCGGTAAATGTCTGGCAAGGCCCTGAGGCCGTTGCAGTCACCGCTGAACTTCCCGGCATCGAACCGGGCGACATTGAAATTTCGGTCAAGGACAACGTCCTGACGCTTTCGGGCGAACGCAAGGCGCCCGAGGTTCCCGACGGTGCGCGCTGGCACCGCAACGAACGCAGTTTCGGCAGGTTTTCCCGCACTATCCGCCTGCCGTTCGCGGCCTCGGATGACAAGGTCGAGGCGAGGATGACGAACGGCGTATTGCGGATCGTCATCTCCCGGCCCGAGGAAGAAAAGCCGAAGAAAATCGAGATCAAGGCAGCCTGAGAGGAGCTGGAACGATGAGCACCGACATCACGCAAGCCGCCGAAAAGACGCCGACCGACTCGCCCGAGACCACCGGCGGCGGACGCATCTACCGCCCGTTGACCGATATCGTCGAGACCGATCAGGGTGTCTCCATGATGCTTGAAATGCCTGGGGTCGCCGCCGATGCGATCGAAATCACGCTCGAAAATCGTGTGTTGACGATCCGCGGCAAGGTTGACCCGGTGCGGCCGAAAAACCTCGAACTTGCCTATGCCGAATATGGCGAGGGCGATTTCGAGCGTGCCTTCACGCTTTCCGAGGACTTCGACCCCGACAGGATCGAAGCCGAGATGCGAGGAGGCGTCCTAACTTTAACGCTCCCCCGGGCCCCTGAAGCGCAGCCGAAAAGGATCGCCGTCAAGGGCGCCTGAAAACCGAAGGAGACCATATCATGCAGATCAAAGACCTCATCCCCTGGGCGCGCAAGGACGGCGCGCCAGACGCCAAGAGCAGCGAAGACAACCCGATCGCGACACTCCAGCGCGAAATGAACCATGTGTTCGAGAACTTTTGGAACCGGGTCGGTCAGTTCGAATGGCCCTGGGGCAGCGGCGAAGCCAAATCCGACATGGTCGAGACCGACAACGCGATCGAAGTGTCGATCGAGCTGCCGGGCATGGAGATGAAGGACATCGAGGTGACGGTCAACGATGACATGTTGACTGTGAAGGGGGAGAAGAAGATCGAGCGCCAGGTGGAGAAGAAGGGGTATTACCTCTCCGAGCGCAGCTACGGCGCAATCTACCGGACAATTCCGCTCCCTCCCGGTGTGGATGGCGAAAAGGCGCAGGCATCCTTCAAGAACGGGGTTCTGACGATCAAGCTGCCCCAGACACCCGAGGCGCAGGCGAAGATCAAGCGCATCGATGTCAAGAACGGCTGATTTGCCACATTGGGTGTCGCCGGTTTGCGGCGTCCGCTCAGCTCCGTTTGATATCACGCCGTCTGGTGAGCCCCGGGGAGCCTGTTTCTCCGGGGCGGCTTTCGAGGGGGAATGATGAAAGACCTGAAACGATCCGGGCTAACCCGTGAACAATGGTCGGCGATGACGCTCTACGAGAAGTTCGAACAGGTCGTCATTTTCGTCCTCAGCGCCATCATTGCGGTTATCGTCGTGGCGTCGGTTTGGGCGCTGATGCGCGAGGTCGTGAACCGGTTGGTCTTGGGAGCGTTCGACACGCTCGATTACGCCACCTTCCAGGTGGTGTTCGGAATGATCTTCACCGTTGTAATTGCGCTCGAGTTCAAGCGCTCCCTTCTTGTGGCGACAGAACGCAGCTTCGGCATTCTCCAGGTCCGCACGATCGTGCTGATCGCGCTCCTCGCGATCGCGCGCAAATTTATCATCCTCGACCTTGGCGAGACGGAGCCAGCCAAGACTGCCGCCCTCGCGGGCGCGGCTCTTGCGCTCGGAGCAGTCCACTGGCTGGTGCGCGATCAGGACCGGCGCGAAGAGCCCGGTGCTAAAAATGCCGAAGGCGATCAATGAGCCGAAGCGGTGTTGTCACGTTAAGTTTCTCTGGCCGGAAAGACCAGGGGCTCGTAGATATTCAGGCGAAACAGGCCGCAATTTTCCATGCATCGAAAGCTTCGAGGCGATGGTAGAGAATTGTGTGTGCGGCTCGGCGACGAGATGGAACAGAGAAACAATTGCGGGTCGCTGAGTGCATGGAGACGAACCGTTGCAACGCTCCAGGTGACCGATGACCTTGCATGGTTCGCTCCCGTTTCCTAAACGGCAGATGGCTATTTTCGGCCCGATTATTGAGGCCCTTGTGCGACCAATGGTCAAGGCCGGGTGCCACTTCTGCCTTTGCTGCACCGTAGGAGCGGAGCTTATCGGTGATGATCCGTTTGGGAGCAAAGCCATAGCGCTTCATTAACGCCACAAGCAATCGCTTTGCCGCCCTTTTATCACGCCGCTTCTGCAAGATTTCTTCGAGAACGGAGCCATGTTGATCCACCGCACGCCAAAGCCAGAATTTTTCTCCAGCGCATTTGACGACCACTTCGTCCAAATACCAAACATCGCCGGGGCGCGCCTGACGCCGCCGCAAGTTGCGTGTGATCTGGGGGCCGAACTTGGCGATCCAACGACGAACTGTCTCGTATGATACGTCGATTCCACGCTCAAGCAGCATTTCTTCAACTTCACGCAGACTAAGGTTGAACCGCAGATAAAGCCACACCGCATGAGCAACGATCTGTGGCGGAAAACGGTGACGCTTGAAGATGATATCTGATGTCTGCATCGCCAAAATTTACGCCCAAACCGTCAGGCAGGCAACTGCAGCCCAGTTAACGTGACAACACCAGGCAGGGCTGCGCCATGTCCCGGTGTTAAATGAGTTTCTGGCGCTTGGCGGGTGTTATCGCCACGTGGGAAACTGCGTCTGCGAGATTTTGTTCCGCATGATGCGGATCGGATTTTTTGAAAACAGTTGACATTCCGTCAGATGGGAAGGGGCTGGCGCCTGCGCAAGATAGGAGTTCCCACAAATCAGTCGCAGATATCTCGTCGAACGCTTCTGTCGGAATAGAAACTGTGGCCGTCCGGCCGGGAACTTAAATTTCGACACGGCGTTAAACGAGGAGGCAGAGACGCAGTTTCCTGCCTGTCTCATCAGCCATTGATCACTTACTGCCGGAACTTTACCGGCGATTTGTGGTAACCAATTCATAAGAGGAGATGAATTATGGCCAAGGAAAAAAATCTCGAAGACTTATTCCACGATACTCTCAAGGACATCTATTACGCTGAACGTAAAATTCTCAAGGCCCTGCCAAAAATGAAGCGTGCAGCGCACTCTGAAGATTTGAAAACGGCTTTCGAAAAGCACCGTGAACAGACTGAAGGCCACGTCGAGCGACTAGTCCAAGTGTTCGAAATCATGGGCAAGACAGCAAGAGGCAAGACTTGCGATGCGATCGAGGGAATTATCGCCGAAGCCGAGGAGATCATGGAGGAATTCAAGGATACCGCGGCGTTAGACGCCGGCCTGATCTCGTCTGCACAGGCGGTCGAACATTACGAAATCACTCGTTATGGGACATTGAAGCGGTGGGCGACGGAGCTTGGCATGACCGACGCTGCAAAACTACTCGACCAGACGTTGCAGGAAGAATCCAAAACGGACAGTGATCTGACGAAACTTGCGGATGCGTCAGCTAACCAACGCGCCAAAGCAGCGTGATCATGAGCTAAGGGTGCCACTCGGCACCCTTTTCATTTGAACATAGATCGCGAAAGAATCGGAGCCAGCCATGTCAGCCAGCAACAAGACCACAAATGGGCGGAAGTCGCTCAAGCTTCATGATCAGAAGCTTGACGCAGGCCGAGGCGGAGACCTTCATCAACTCGCCGACGAGAAAACGCAAACCATGACGACCGCCCAAGGGGGGCCGATATCGGATGACCTCAATACGCTCAAGGTCGGCGATCGAGGTCCTACGCTGATTGAGGATTTCCATTTTCGGGAAAAGATCTTTCACTTCGACCATGAGCGTATTCCCGAACGCGTGGTTCATGCGCGGGGCTACGGTGCGCATGGCTATTTCGAGACGACAAAGTCACTCAGCGAATATACGCGCGCAGACATTTTCCAACGGGTTGGCGAGAAGACGCCAGTCTTCGTCCGTTTTTCCACGGTCGCCGGTTCGAAGGGTTCGTTCGACCTTGCCCGAGATGTGCGCGGCTTCGCCGTCAAGATATACACCAAGGAAGGCAACTGGGATATTGTCGGCAACAACATTCCTGTCTTCTTCATCCAGGACGCCATCCGGTTTCCGGATATGGTCCATGCCGTCAAGGAGGAGCCTGACCGGGCTTTTCCGCAGGCCCAGTCAGCCCATGACAATTTCTGGGACTTCATCAGCCTGACGCCGGAATCCATGCACATGATCATGTGGGTCATGTCGGATCGCGCCATCCCGCGCTCCTTCCGCTTTATGGAGGGGTTTGGTGTTCATACGTTCCGTTTCCTGAACGACAAGGACAAGTCGACTTTCGTCAAATTCATCTGGAAACCGAAACTCGGCCTCCAATCGGTTGTCTGGAACGAGGCGGTGAAAATCAACGGTGCGGATCCGGACTTTCACAGGCGCGATCTGTGGACTGCGATACAAGCTGGCGACTTTCCGGAATGGGAACTGTGCGTGCAGCTCTTCGATCAGGACTTCGCGGACAGTTTCGATTTTGATGTGCTCGACCCGACGAAGCTGATTCCGGAAGAAGTCATCAAGCCAATACCGGTCGGACGGCTGGTGCTGGATCGGATGCCGGATAATTTCTTTGCCGAGACTGAACAGGTCGCGTTCATGACGCAGAACGTTCCCCCCGGCATCGATTTCTCCAATGACCCGCTGCTTCAGGGGCGCAATTTCTCCTATCTCGACACGCAGTTGAAAAGACTGGGCAGCCCCAATTTCACGCATATCCCGATCAATGCGCCGAAGTGTCCGTTCCACCATCTCCAGCAGGATGGCCATATGGCGATGCGCAATCCTGTCGGACGGGCAAATTACCAGCCTAATTCCTGGGGCGAAGGGCCGAGGCCCGACCCCAGGCGCGGGTTCCGGTCGTTTGCAGCGCAGGAAGACGGACAGAAAGTTCGCCTTAGACCGGAGAGCTTCGCCGATCATTACAGCCAGGCGAGGCAGTTCTATCTGAGCCAGACCGCTGTGGAGCAAAAACATATCGCCATGGCGCTGACCTTCGAACTGTCGAAGGTGGAAGCACCGGCGATCCGCGAGCGTGTTGTATCTCATCTGCTGAATATCGATGCCAATCTTGCGGAAACGGTCGCCGGCAAGCTCGGCATCCGCAAGATGCCGAAGGCTGCGGACGCGATGGTGCCCGTGCGTGACGATCTTGCTCCGTCTCCCGCGCTCAGCATTATTGAGAACGGAACCGGCAGCTTCAAGGGCAGAAAGATCGGCGTGCTTGTCGCCAATGACACGGATGCACAGGTGCTCAAGGGTATCCGGCACGCCGCGGAGAAGGAAGGCGCGATGGTGGAACTGGTTGCGCCGACGGTCGGAGGTTTCGAAGCTTCCAGCGGCGAATGGATGGAGGCGGACCATATGATTGACGGTGGTCCATCCGTATTGTTTGATGCTGTAGCGCTTGTGTTATCTGTAGAAGCGGCCAACAGGCTTCTCAGTGAGTCCACTGCAAGAGACTTTGTTGCAGACGCTTTTGCCCACTGCAAGTTCATTGGCTTTACCGCAGGCGCGATGCCGCTGCTCGCCAAGGCCGGTATCGAGCCCGAAATGGACGAAGGGCTGATCCCGCTCGACAATTCAAGGGCGGCCACCGACTTCGTCGTGTCGTGCCGTAAGCTCCGCTTATGGGCGCGTGAAGATACCGTCAAGCTCTGATCTCGCGGCATACAACTGATGTGAAGAGATGTTCGAAGTGCAAACACAAGCGGCCCGGCCCAGCCGGGCCGTTAACCGCATGTATTGGAATGTGGAGAAATTGGTAATTGCCCATGAAGAACATTGCTATCGTCGGCACCGGTCCGACCGGGATTTATACTTTCTTCTCGCTGCTCAAATTCGCAGAGCAAATGTCCATCTCGATCTACGAGAAGGAAGATGAAGCTGGCGTAGGCATGCCTTATAATGACGATGAGAACAGCCGGATTATGCTGGCCAACATCGCCAGCATCGAGATACCACCGATTACCTCGACCTATCTCGACTGGCTGCGCGAGCAGGACGAGACGCGTCTCGCTCGATACCGGGTCGACAAGGAAGATCTTCACGATCGACAATTCCTGCCTCGCATTCTGCTGGGCGAATATTTCCGGGATCAGTTTCTGGCTCTTGTCGAGGCAGCGCGTCGAAAAGGATTTGCAGTCGAAGTGCACGAATCCAGCGAGGTAACGGATATCGAAGCCACCACCAATGGTGTAAAGCTCTGGTCTGAGGGGAAGCTCGATTCGAAACTCTTCGATCTCGTCGTCATCGCCACCGGACACGTCTGGCCCGATGATGAAAAGGCAACGCGCAATTATTATCCCAGCCCCTGGTCTGGACTGATCGAAGCTAGGATACCTGCGTGTAAAGTGGGTATTATGGGAACATCGCTTAGCGCCATCGACGCAGCAATGGCGGTCGTTGCCCAACATGGAAGCTTCATTGAGGAAGATAACGACAACCTGAGCTTCGACCTTGACCCGGACAGTAAAAGTCTGGCGATAACGCTTATGTCCCGTTCAGGCATCCTGCCAGAAGCGGATTTTTATTGCCCTATCCCTTACGAGCCCTTGCAGATTGCCACGGAGCAGGCGATCAACAGGGAGATCCAGACTGGCGAGAGTGGCTTGCTTGACAGGATATTTGCCCTGGTCGCGCGCGAAATCGAGGTGGCCGATCCGGCCTGGAGTGAGCGTGTTTCACTTTCGAAGCTCGACGCTGACAGCTTCGCTGACGCGTACTTTGATGATCGGCAAAACCACGATGCGTTCCGCTGGGCAGAATACAATCTCAAAGAAGTGGAGCGCAACAAGCGGGAGAAGCATACCGTCCCCTGGCGCTATGCAATCCTTCGGCTGCACGAGGTCGTGCAGGAGATCATTCCGCGTCTCAATGAAGAGGACCGCGAGCGGTTCGATACAGGACTCTGCAAGGTCTTCGTTGACAACTATGCTGCCATCCCGTCGGAATCGATCCGCAGACTGCTGGCGCTGCGCAAGGCCGGCCTGATAGACGTCCTCGAACTTGGGCACGATTACGACATGGAGGTAAGGAAGGATCACACCGTCATCGCCATTGGCACGGAAGTACGGACATTCGACGTGTTCATCGACGCCCGAGGCCAGAAGCCACTCAAGACGAAGGATTTGCCGTTTCCGTCACTGCGCCGGCAACTCGTTTCGGTCGGAGAGGATATTCCGGACGTCTCAGACGACTACACTTTGCTGGCACCGGACATTGCACGTGGCAAGATTGCGTTCGGCGCACTGCCGTATCTGATGCACGACCAGCCTTTCGTGCAGGGAATTACGGCAAGTGCCGACATTGGAGCAGTAATGGCCACTGCTGTCAGTGAACTAACACACCGAACGCGCCGGCGGCTTCCTTTTATTGATCTCTCCTGATCGAAGCTGAAACATTGACAGGTCAGAAAGATACGTCCATGCGAGCGGCTTGGATTATATCTTCGATCAATTCACGCCTTGCACGTTCTCTCGCGACACTGTCGTTTAACCGCAAGATATAGGATGGATGCCAGGAGATCAGCACCGGTCCATCATGTAACCCAATTTCAGCCTGACCGCGTCGCGAAGTAAGAGGAGCGTTGTTATCCGTCAGAGCGAACGCCGCAGAGGCCCCCAACTCAACCACCATGCGTGGACGGATGAAAGCCAATTCGAGCCCCAGCCACCAGCGACGATGCAGGATTTCCTGCCGGTCAGGATTTTGATGCAGGCGGCGCTTGCCACGCGGCATGAACTTGAAATGCTTAACTGCATTGATCAGCCATGTCTGCCTAACTTCTGCTCCTGCTGCAACCATGGTTTCACGCAAGAGGTGACCTGCCGGACCTACGAACGGTCGACCTTCCAGATCCTCACGATCACCCGGCTGTTCTCCTACAATCATGAGCTCAGCGTCTTCCGGCCCCTCACCCCAAACAGTCTGGGTTGCAGCCTCTCATAATCCACATCGCCGACAATGTCCGGCAGCCGCTCGCGCTTCGATCATTGTCTGAGGGAACTCGGGCGCTTGTGGCATCGCAGCGCGATAACGGGTCGAAATCGCGACTGCGCCAGCCGCTGGTGACGTTTCTGCGGCCACGCGCATTCGCTCCACTCGCGACTCGGCATCTCGTAACATATCTGGAATCAGGCGCGTTTCGGGTAGGTTCTTCCAATACTTCTTAGGCATTTCCGCGCGCATCGCATTCAGCTTTACCCGTGCCGGATTGAAGATGTTCGCGAAATAGGTGCCCCAAAGCGTTTCGGTGGCATCTGCCGATAAGTCAGGGCGTGTACCGCCTGGGTGGTAACTAAGTCTGCCGGCCTCAAATCGAGCTGTAAGCCTTGGCGTGGCGATCCCGCAGTCCATATCCGCGAAACGCTTTGCGAAAAAGGAACTACCCGGCTCGACTATATTATGCTCCGGCTCAAACCAGGCTGCAAAGCGACGACGCAACCCAGTCTCAAGTAATTCGCGAAACCGTACGAAAGCATGCATCTTGTGGATATCACGGCCAACCGATTTTGCCATGAGATGTAATTGCCGCCCAAGCGGGTCAGCCTGGCTCAAAGGGTCTCCCGCGTTGCAGTCGACAAGCTCCTGTTGCGGTTGTCGCGCCGCAAGGCCGAGCTGTTGCGGGTGCTGGACCGCCCGGAAATCCCGCTCAACGCCAACGCTTCGGAAAACGATCTGCGCAGCTTCGTCATCAAGCGGAAGATCTCTGGCGGCACAATGAGCCGTGACGGCCGCATTGCCCGCGATACGCTGCTTGGATAGATGAAGACGTGCCAGAAGCTGGGTCTATCGTTCTGGCACTATCTGGGCGACCGGCTGGAGATCGGCAGTCCGGAGCCGATCCCGCCGCTCGCGACATTGATCGCGGCGCGGGCCTGAACACTCCCCTCCCCTTTCGAACCAGGAACGCTGACCGCTCGCAAGATCAGTACAGCAGCGCGCATCGGGTCTGCCGAGATTGCCTACGCGTTCGACATTGCCACCGAATTTGCCAAGCTTACCCCGCTTAAGTAAGCGGGGCAAATTTGGTGGCCAAGACCCTGTTTCTGATTCCAAGTCAGAAATATTAAACACTGTGCATATCGTAAGTTCCGCATCGATATTTCATGGCTATGGGATTCCTGATTTTGGCAAATCATGATTCTCTTTTGCGATGCCGAAGAG
>NZ_JAHWRG010000024.1:0-25970 GCF_024539785.1 Ochrobactrum sp. BTU2
AAAGACTTGACCCGCCGTGCTCTGCATAATGCCGACGCGGCATATTATGTGTTATCCCGAGTTCGGGATAAGACATATTCGCGCGGCGTGATGTCGACGCGGACGTCGTTCCACTCCTCGGTCGGCAGTTCGGCCAGACGCCGCTCCATCAGCGCCTCGCCGGTCGAGACGATCTGGATGACGGCCGAATGGCCCGCCTCCAGATCGGCGGCGATCGAGCGAAGCAGGGTCGGCGTCTTCATGCTCGTCAAGAGATGGCCGAAGAAGCGCTGCTTGGCGCTCTCGAAGGCCGAGCGGGCGGCGGATTTCGCCTGCTTGTTGAGCGTGCCCGATCCGCCTTCGCCGCCGCAGGTGATGTTGGCGGTCTGCATCGCCGCGTCCAGATTGTTATGGATGATCGCGAAGGCGCCGGCATAGGCATCGTAGATGCGAACCTGCTGAGGCGTCAGTTCGTGCTCGATGAGCTCGTATTCGACGCCGGCGAAGGAAAGCGAGCGGGCGGTGTAGAGGCCGAGCGCGCGCAGGTCGCGGGCGAGCACCTCCATCGCCGCCACGCCGCCGGCCTCGATCGCCTCGACGAACTCGGCGCGCGTGGCGAACGGGAAATCCTCGCCGCCCCACAGGCCGAGCCGCTGCGCATAGGCGAGATTGTGAACGGTGGTCGCGCCGGTGGCGGAGACATAGACGACGCGGGCATTGGGAAGCGCGTGCTGGATGCGCAGGCCGGCGCGGCCCTGCTGCGATGCGGCGACGTCACCGCGTTCTCCCTTGCCGCCAGCGGCGTTCTGCATGGCATGCGCCTCGTCGAAAATGATCACTCCATCGAAGTCGGGCCCAAACCATTCGACGATTTGTTTGACCCTGGAAACCCTCTCTCCGCGGTCGTCGGAGCGCAGCGTGGCATAGGTTAAAAATAGGATGCCCTCGTTCAGCGTGATCGGCTTGCCCTGCGGGAAACGCGACAGCGGCGTGACCAGCAAACGCTCCATGCCGAGCGCGCCCCAGTCGCGTTGCGCGTCCTCGATCAGCTTGTCCGACTTCGAGATCCAGACGGCCTTGCGCCGTCCCTGGAGCCAGTTGTCGAGAATGATCGCAGCCGATTCCCGGCCCTTGCCGACGCCGGTGCCGTCGCCGATCATGAAGCCCTGGCGCAGACGCACAGCGTCCTTGGCGTCCTCGGCCGCAGCGGTCAGCTTGTCGAGCGTGTCATCCACCGTCCACGCACCGGCGAGGAAGTCCGAATGCGCCTCGCCGGCATAGATCACCGTTTCGAGCTGCGCGTCGGAGAGGAGATCGACGACGTTCGCCGGCAGTGTCGGTCGATAGCTCGGCTTCGGCGGGGCGACGCTCGCCATGGCGGCCGACTGCACGAGCTGGGTCGGATGCGCCTGAGCCCCGGAAATCCGGATGGTCTGGAGCCCGTATTCCTCATAGATCGCATCGGACAGGTGACCGGCATCCGCCGGCGTCCAGTCGAAGGTTTCGTAGTCGAGCGGAGCGCCCTCCGGCTCGGCATGCGCCACGGCGGGCGCGGCCCTGGCCGCCCGGTTGACATAGGCGCGGACGGTGCGCGGCGCGACCACGGGGACGGCGACGGCCGGATCGATCGGCAGGCGCGGCGGCAGATGCTCGGCCAGCCATCCGAGCAGCGTGGCCACATCTGGCGCGACGCCGGGCGCGGCCGGGAATACGGACGGGTCGTCTGCCGGCATCTTGTCGATGATGGTCAGCCGCGTCGGAAAGGTCGTGCCGTGCTTGGCATAGACTGAGCCGTCGATCGCGGCGGAGAAGACGATGCGGCCGCGTTCCTGCAGCCGGCCATAGGCTTCGGACCAGGCCGGAGTGTCAGGGGCGAAGTTGGCGCCGGTGATGGCGACTAGACGGCCGCCGGGAGCGAGACGCGCGAGCGCCGAAGCGACATGGCGGAAGGCAGCGTCCGCCATGCGGCCGTCGACATTGGCCATGGCGGAGAACGGCGGGTTCATCAGCACGACGGACGGCAGAATGCCGGCATCGAGATGATCGTCGATCTGCGCCGCGTCGACGCGGGAGATGGACAGGGCTGGAAAGAGAAGGGAAAGGAGACCGGCGCGGGTTTCAGCAAGCTCGTTGAGAACGAGCGAGCCGCAGGCGATCTCGGCCAGGATGGCTAGAAGCCCGGTCCCGGCTGACGGCTCCAGCACGCGGTCGGCGGGCGTGATCGCCGCCGCCGTCACGGCCGCGAGGCCCAGCGGGATCGGCGTCGAGAATTGCTGGAAGGACTGCGCTTCCTCCGAGCGGCGAGTATGCGTCAGCAGGAGGCCGGCGATCTTGCCAAGCTGCGGCAGGACCATCGCCGGAGAAGCGGATTTACGGAAAAGCGCCTTGCCGTATTTGCGCAGGAAGAGAACGGTCGCCGCCTCGCAGGCTTCATAGGCCGTTTTCCAGTTCCAGGCGCCGGTGGCGTCAGAGGCGCCGAAGGCAGACTCCATCGCGCCGCGCAGAATGGCGGCATCGATGCGCTGGCCACGCTCGATATGAGGCAGGAGAAGCTGCGCCGCAGTGAAGAGAGCGGCGGGGATGTCGGAATCGGGGACGATCGGAAGCGGCGCGGTGGCGGATGCCGCCGCGGATGCGGAAATCATGTTCATGTGAAAGCCTCGGGAGAGCGGGACAGGATCGAGCCGCGCAGCGCTCTCTCTCGACCGCACAGGCTCAAATCCGTCCCGGCCTCGCTCTCACTCTCATGCCATCGGCCAAATCGCCGAAAGCCGCCGATCGCGGCCTAAGGTGCTCAGGCGTCACGTCGTCGCGGCAAAGACTTTGGTTTACTATTTGGCCGAAAGGATCTGAGGCGAATTCGACCTACCAGACCCGAAAATTATGGTGATATTTGAGAGGAATACGCTCGTGATCAAGTCGCTGCTCCCGCGAGCACCGAGATTCTATTGGCTCGTTATCCTTGCTTTCGCCGCGTCGGCAATCACTTCCGACCTGCCGGGTTTCGGTGAAGGGCATTGGTCGACCTCGGCCGCATTCCGTGGCTGCGTTATCGCGGTTGCGGCGATCCTCGCGGTGCTGTCGGAGATCTTTGACATCGCGCCCACCGTCATCATCAATGCCGAGGCGCGTTACCAGAACCGGCAGGCACGGGAGGTCTACACGATCCCTGTCGCTTTCGATGCGGCGCCGACGCTCGTACCGGGGATATCGCGGCTGCATGTTACCCGCACAGATGACAATCGCGCGATCCGGCCTTGGGCGCTACGCTTCGAACATGCCGTGGATGGACGAAAGGGCGAATGGTAGCGCGGCCGTCGATATCCGCCAGCCATCGCGAACATGATGAAACTGTCAAATGGAAACGGCGCTCTGAGGGCCTATTTGGTTATTTCGTGAGGGAGGTACTGGCGTCTTGCCTGCGCTTCCCTGATTTCGCTCACCGTGCGGCGATTGGTGTTTGGCTCTCTAAGAATGTCGATGTCAGATTTTCCGTCAAAATCGGAAAGGCGAGTGAACCCCCAATATCGTAGTCGTTGAACTTGCAACTTGGATATACCGCAATTCTCCAAAAGGTCTGGATCATCACCGTCGGGCTGATGGAAATTCTTCACTAGATTCACGAGCGTGTCCTTTCATTGCATACATGAAAGTTAGCGCCCATGGTGGCTGCTGGAAATACCCCGAACTATGGGTATAGTCGTCACCGACCCTCTCACATATCACGCGCGCCTCATTAGCGAGAGGGGTGCTTTCGTAGACTGGACGCAAGGCTTGCCCCTTGCGCGCCCGAAAGCTCGTCGATGCGGTAGACCTTGGTCTGCATGATGTCAGGCATCGGGATCGCCTCCGTCCAGCACCTTGGCAAGCCAGCCGTCGGTATAGGTCCAGGCGACTGTTTCACCGGTGGCAAGATCGAGCACATGCGCGCCGCCGCCGAAGCCGCCGACGCGCGGCTTCGAGCAGGCTTTGGCATATTGGAAGCCCCAGCGGCCAGTCAGTCCGAATTCGGCGGCGCAACGCTTCACAAACTGAATCAGGCGCTCCGGGTCGCCGGTGACGTTATCGCGCATCCAGAGCTTGGCGCCGCCGTGCTCGGGCTGGATCGACAGGAGGAAGCCGTCGGAGGGCGGTTCTTCCGAGGCGCCCTCTTCGGAAAGCTGATTGTAGAGATCAAGGGCGCGAGCGGCGTTGTCGGGCGTGCCGACGTCGAGCAGGCAGGAAAAGTGGGTGAAGTAGTCGGTCATGGCAGGCTCCTGAAACGACAAAGCCCGGCGCGAAGCCGGGCTGATTGAAGGGGGATAGTGATGGGGGTCAGTCCGCTGGTGCGGGATGGATGCGGTCGTCGTCGAACGCGACGTCTTCTGCGACGGTGTGGCGGGCATCCGCCGCGACGCGATCGATATAGATGATGACGCCCTCGCGCCGCTCCTCGATCTCGACATGTTCCGGCTGACCGGATGCCTCCATCGCGATTGTGGCGGCCGCTTTGGCTTTTCCGATCGCCTCGGCGTCGCTATCGGCCTCGACTGTGAAACCGTCATATGCGCGCAGCCAGAAGCCGATCTTGATGACGTACTGCGTCATGGCCGGTCTCCCTCGACGGGAGCGTCGGGATCGCGCGCGCCGGCGATGATCGCCTCGCCACGGGCGACGGCCCAGGTGGCGCGAGCGATCCATTCCTGTGAGGACCGTCGGGCGGCCTGCACGTCCGCGAGCAGGACGGCATCCAACCCGTCACAGCCAAAGGCCCGGCCTCTTCCTCTCTCTTTCCGCCGGTGCGGTCCCCGATGATGGATCGGCCACAGCAACGCTGAAGACCCGGATGCGTTCTGCGCGTTCCGGGCCGTCGGGGATGAGGCGCTTCGCACCTCAGCTCCATGGGTCGAGTTCCAGTTTCACCATCTCGTCGTCGCCGTCGAATTCGTTGGCTGGGCAAGCGCCGTGGGTTCCGTCCCCGGCCTGGAACACGACGATGGAGACCATCAGTGTGGTGGCGAGGCTGGCGGCGAAGGCGGCGGCATCTGCGTAGGACATGGGTTCCGGCTCCTGTCTTGGAGGCGGGGGACCATCCCCCGCGCGACAGGCGCCCGAAGTGTCTGAACGGATCTGCAATCACCCTCGCGCGGTCGGGCCTTTCCGATTCCGCGAGGGCGGCACGCTTGCGTAAGCCGACCCTTCACGGGTTGATTGATAACGAGACGGCTCGGACCAAGGTCAGCGAATGGAAGCGGGGTGGTGTTTTGCTGCCGACAGGATGCCGGAAACCCGTCGCAGTTGCGTCGCCGCGCCAGCCTCGGCGGCACGCCGATGTCAGCCTGAGTTTCTGGCCGGGCACGGAATCCATCCCCGATCCCAGATCGGAGATAGCGGCTTCGGATGTTAGACTGGAGTTCGACCCGGATGATGCAATCAGCTCCAATGCCCTTCGGCGATCTCGCGATCGATCAGCGCGCGGGCCTTCAGCAGCAGATCATCGCCGCTGGTATCGATGTGGCCGTAGAACCGGGCGCGGGCGCCATTCCGGATCCAGTCGGCGTAGTAGCAATATTCGCCGGGCATCGAGCCGGAAAGCCCGCGCATCCTCGGCCCAATGGAGCTTTGGTTCCACGACGACGGTAATGCCGTCGCGGGCCTCCTCCCACGGAAGCGAACGCTCCGCAGGAGGATTGCCGCGGTCTTCGTCGAAGATTTCGTCGACCGTCATCATGGCGTGCTTCCATCGGCATTCCCGATGAAGCCGTTCGGATCGTCGGGATCGGGCGGCAGGTAGGCGTCATAGGGATTGCCGTCAGCGAGATGGCCGAACGGCGTCATGACGATATCGCCGTCGTCCGCGCGGCCTACGGCGCAGAGCACATGGCGGCGATCGCCGGTAACGGCATCCAGGCACTCCATGAGTGCGAGATTGCCGTCGCCGGCGGCGCGCAGCAGCGTGTTGAAGTTGGTGCGGGCGTGATCGGGAATGGCCATGGGTCTCTCCAGAAACGAAAATGGCCCGCGGTCTTTCGACTGCGGGCTTTGTGAAAGGGAACGAGCGAGGGTCAGGCGGCCGCCCGCCCCTCGACGACGTCGGCGCCGACCTCATCCGCCGTGATCTCCTCGAGGCGGCAACGGCTGTATCCGGCCTTTGCCAGCCAGAGGTCTACGGCCTCGCGGTTCTCCGCGAGATGAAGCAGCTCCTCGTCGTCGCCGATGGGGTGAAGCACGCGGACCATGCCGATCTTCGGCCGCTCGACGATTTCGAAGCAGAGATCGCTATCGACCGAATGCGTGCGCATGACAGTGACGAGGATGACCGAGCCGGAGGCGAAGTTGCCTTCGTGCAGGGTGATCGAGGCAGGCGCGGTATAGGTCGCGCGCTCGCGGCTGGGCTGCTTGCGCACGAGCCGGCCGACACCGTTTCGGCTTTCCCAGGCGGCTAGCGTCTTGGTGAAGCGGGCCGGCGGCTTCGGGGTGCCGTCGAAGTACCGGATCAGGCTGCCGAGCGGGGCGTCATAGACATTGTATGCGGGCATGGATTGATCTCCAGAAACGAAAACGGCCCGGCGGGATGCCGGGCCGTGTGGTGGAAGGGGACGGGATGCGGAGCGGCCGGAGCCGCCCCGCTGCTGCGGTTACTCGGCGGCGACCAGCGCCACCGGATCGTCGGAAGGTTCGGCGGCGGTTTCCGCCTCGTCGCCGCCGGCGAGGAAGTCGGGCAGCGCCACGTTCTCCTCGTCCTGCTGCGCGGACGCCTCGACGGCCGGCTCGTCGGCGAGCAGGCGCAGAGGCTCGGGCAGCCAGCCGGTGTTCGCCAGCCGCTCCTCCGCTTCGGCCGCCATCTTGTCCTTCTTCTCGAAGGCGAGCAGGTTGGCGGTGCCCTCGCCGACCGCTTCGGCTACGGCTTCGAGGATTTTCCGCTTCGTGATGCGGCCGAAGTAGTTCGCGACGGTGGGCCGGAAACCGGCTTTTGCCATGTCGAGGCCGGTCGCGCGGGCAAGCCGATCGGCTTCCGCCATGCGGGCCTGGAGCTGCTGTTCGGAAATGCCGGTGGCGCTGAACGGGTTCGGCCGCTCGTAGAGCGCGTTGATCCCGTAGGCGACGCAGTGGGCAAGCAGCGCCATGCGGCTAGCCTCGTCGAGCGCGGCGAGCCAGTCCCACAGCGCGTCGTCGTCGGCCGGCACATCGGCCTTCCAGCCGTCGTTCCGCTCTACCACCGCCTTCGCATAGGGGCTGTTCTTGAGGTCCACACCCTGTTCGCGGCAATAGACTTCCAGCACCGAGACCTGAACCGACCCGCCGCGGGTGGAGCGCCGGAAGGTGTCGCGCACCAGCTTGTGCAGCAACGCGGTCGTGGCGACATGCGGATTGGCGCCCACGGCCTCGCGCAGCGCAATGGTCCGGTGCGCGGTCAGCTCGATCACCAGCCGCTCGGGGAGCGGCTTGACGCTCTCGTCGTCGTCGGGCTCCGGCTCGGACGCCTCGCCGCCGATGGTGATGACGGCGCGCTGCACCTGCGGCGCGGTCGCGCCATCGGCCTCACCGCCACCGTCCGCGTCGAGCTCCGGCGCCGCGCCCTCGACGGTCTCGACCGGCTCGTCCTCCGGACGGACCCAGCCGCGATCCACCATCAGCTCGCCGTCCTCGTCGACACTGACGAAAACGCCGGCGATGGCGATCTCGGCCGGATCGTAGACGGGCGGACGGCGCTCGAAGGCTTCAAGCAGCTTCTCGATCTCGCCGAGGCGCTGGTCGATTTCGTCGGGCAGTTCGTCATGGCCCGCATGTTCGGCCTCGAGCCGCTCCTGCTCCTCGCGCAGCTTGTCGCGCTCGTGGCGTTCCTTCTTCGTCAGCTCCGCGAACGCGCCGGTGATGCCGCGCAGGTCGTGGTCGTAGCCGTAGGGCAGCTCAAGGTCGGCGGCGACCCACTTCCAGCCCTCGGCGGCCACCTCGGCGGCGGCGGCCTTGAGCTTCTCGCCGACCAGCCGGTCGAGAAGCGGCACGTCCTCCAGCCAGCCGTCCTCGTCGTCGTCGAAGAGGTAGCGCGGCAGGACCGGGCCGCCGGCCGCCGCATAGGCGTCGAGGCCGATGAAGCGGGCGCGCTTGTCGGAGGCCGGAACGCTGGTCTCGGTCAGCATTTCGCGAATCCGCCAGGTTTCGCGGAAGTGGGAGTTCTCGATGGCCTCCCAGATCTGCTCCTGGCGGGCGTGATCGGGATGGGCCGTGAACGCCTCCAGCTCCGCCAGCGACATCGCGCCGGTCTCGAAGGCGTCGTGCAGCTTGGGCGAGACCTTGGCGAGGGCGAGCCGCTGAGCGACGACGCGCTTACTGGTGCGGTGGGCGAAGGCGATCTCGTCCTCCGACATGCCCTTTTCCCGCATGGCGAGGAAGGCGCGGAACTCGTCGAGCGGATGGAGGGCGCGGCGCAGCGTGTTCTCCGCGAGGCTGTCGTCCTCGGCGAGAATGCCGCTGTTGGGATCGCGGCACACGCAGGGCACGGCTTCGGTCTTCGACATGCGCTTCTGCTTGACAAGCAGTTCCAGCGCGTCGAACCGGGTCTCGCCGGCCGGGACCTCGAACCGGCCGGTCTCGTTGCCATCGGCGTCGAGGATCGGGCGGACATTGAGGCTCTGGAGGAGGCCGCGATAGGCGATGTCCTCGGCCATCTCAGTCACGGCGGCCGGCGTCTTGATGCGCCGGACATTGGAGGCGCTGCGTTCGAGCTGGTTGAAGGGAATGTCGCGCGAGCGCGAGAGGGTGATCTTCTTGGCAACCTTTGCCATGGTGGACTACTCCGCGACGGGCGCCGAGAGCCTCTCTCTCCGCTATCAACCCGTCACGAAATCCCCATCCCCTCTCTCCCTCTAAACCGCGCGAGGCAGGCGCCGTCGCCCGCCAGCTTACGCCCCCACCGCCCCCGTTGCAGCCGACGAAAGGTGATGGCGGATGCGTTCGGCAAGGCGCTGCTGGTCATAGGGCTTGCCGATCGGTCCCTCGTCGCAGAGGGAGACGGCCGCCTCGGTTCTCTGGACGGCGCCGGACGTGAGAATGATGCGAACGCCCGGCCGATGCTGGCGTACCCATGCCGCAAGGCCGAAGCCGTCCATCGTGCCGGGCATCTGGATATCGGAGAAGACGAGATCGACGGGGGCGCCGGATTCGAACAGGGCGACCGCCTCGGCGGCCGAGCCTGCCTCCGCCACAACCCAGCCGCAGCCGCGCAGGTAGTCCGCGATGTCGAGGCGGATAAAGATGTCATCCTCCACGACGAGGAGGGTCTGCGGTTGGTCCGGTTCCGTATCCAATGTCAGCCCCCTGGCTGTTTTTCGCCTTCGGTCGCTTGCGCCAGCGGCGACTAGAATAGTCGCTTCGCGGGTATCGGCCGAAACCGCCGAGACGCCTGAAGGTTCCGGGAAATCGACGGCGACGTCGTTCGTGACCGGACCAGCGCGGCGGGTCGCAGTTGCGAGCGGGAGGAAGCTTGCGCTCAGCCGAGACGCGCCTCCGAGGCAAGCCCCGGCGGTCAGGGCCGCGAGGCCAGCAAGGCGCGGAAGGCATCCGGCAGGATGACGTTCGCCGGAGCGCCGGCGAACATCGGGGCGATCTGGTCCGGGCGGTAGCCGGCGAGGCCGCAGCCGATCGGCGTGACCTCGAAGCGCTGCTCGGCCCGAAGGCGGGCATAGGCGAGGAAGTCGCCGACATGGCTGCGGATGATCGCGAGGGGCAGCACGCGCAACTGGCGATCCTTGGTAGGGATTGCATAGGCGCGTCCCTGCGGCCCGACGCCCCGGCCGTAGATCGCGCCGCGGTGCCGGCGAGCCCACAGGGCCGCGCCCTTGCCGTGGCGACCCGCGAGATTGGAGCCGAAGACGAAGACGAATTCGATGGATGTCGAGCTACGCATGGAGACCTCCTGGCTGCTGCCGCTCACCGTGAGCGGTAGGGCTCCGAGGGACCGCCGGAATCCCGGACAGTCACCGAAGCGGGCGCCTTTGGGCGGCGGCGATGGGGAACGGCAAGGCCGTTGACTTTGCGGAGGCCGCGGCGGCACGCCGGGAGAACACCGCCCAGGGCGAGAGGCAGCGGCCGGCAGGACAGTGGGGATCATCATGCCGTTCTCCCGCTCGTCATCCGGCCAAGCCGCGCGGCCCTCCTGACCGCGACGGGCCGCGTGTCGGCCGCCTGGGCAATGCGCTCGATCGTCGCCAGCTCCGCGTCCGAGCAGTCGCCCGTAATCTCGATCTCGACGAAGTGGCCACCGCTACCGACCTTGGAGTCGCGCAGGCGATGGCCCGACGAGGTGTAGAAGCTCTCGTGGCGCTCGATCAGGCGCACGCGAGAACGCAAGAAGAGGATGCCGGAGCCGAGATTGCCGCAAAACAGCAGCTCGTCCGCCTCCGTGGTCTTCGGCCCGCCGCCCACCTTGCGCTGGCCGATCTGGCGGAAGGCGGCGTCGAAGCTCGACGGGTCCGGGGTCATCCGCGCCTTCAGCTCCGGGTGGAACTTCCAGGGCGGCCGGTGCGGATCGACGCGGCCGACGTCGATCTGGTGAAGCAGATCCGCGAAATAGCCCGGATCGGCCGGATAGGGGCAATCGCGCCAGATCTCGCGGACCGTGCTCCGCAGCGCGTCGGGCAACGCGAACAGGCGGGCGCGGGCCTTGCGCCAGGAGGCCGCCCGCATGCGGCGGCGCTCCCGTTCGGCCTCGTCCCACCAGACGGCGCGACGGGCCATCTCCTCGTCGACGCCATGTTGGCCGGCGGCGATCTCGTTGGCGAAGAGGGGCAGCGCCTCGCGTTCAAGGCGCTGCTTGCGGAGAAACGCCGCACGCTTTCGCGACGTGTCGCCATAGGGTTCGGGTCGATGCCAGCGGCGGAAGCGCATCACACGCCGTCCCACCGGGACCGCCCTGCCGCACGGATAATCCGTTCGGCGCGGCGAATGCTGCCGGCTTCGCGCGCGGCCTCGGCCCAGACCGAGATCGGGAACTCGCCGGTGAAGAGGATGTCGCGGTCGATACCCAACCCGAACGGCAGGCGCACCGCGATCATTTTCTTGAGCGAGAAATAGCCGAGCTCCGGTTCGCCAAGATCGGCCAGACCGAACAGCGTGTCGCCGTCGGCGGCGAGCTCTGTCGTAAGCCAGACGCCCTCACCGAGCGGATTGAAAAACTTGACCATCGGCACATGGTCGGCGTCGCGGATGCGGCCGTTGGCCAGTAGCTGCGCGCGCAGTTCGTCGGTCAGGAGGATCATGCCGCCCTCCTGTCGATCGCGTCGCTGCCAGTGTCGGTCGTTTCGGCCTCGGGCAGGAACGACAAGATCCAGTCGGCCGCTTTGCTGGCCTGCGAGGCGGCGCGGACGATGGCGCGATTGTCCTCGCGCAGCACCTCCAGCCACGAACCGATATAATCGGCGTGTCGTACAGTCGGAACGATGCCGAGCGAGGCGCAGCAGAAGGCGGAGCTCATCTCGGCCACGAGCTCCTCGAACGCATACTTCCTGGTTCCAAAGGAGCCGGAGAGATCGCGGTTCAGCCGGCTGTGGTGGCCGCTGGCGTGGCCGATCTCGTGGAGCGCGGTCCTGTGCCAGTTGATCGGCTCGAAATAGGCTTGCGGCGGTGGCACGGCCACGTAGTCGAGCGTAGGCATGTAGAAGGCCCGATCGCCGCCGATGCGGAAGTCGATGGCCGTCGCCTTGATGAGAGCCTCGACCGTCGGTTCGATGAGGCCAGGCGGCGGGGGCGGCGCGGCAACGGTGATGTCGTCGGGCAGACCATCGCATTGGGCGGTGTTGAACACAGTGAACCGCTTGAGAAAGGGTATGGCCTGGGCTTCCTCGCCGGTTTCCCGCGCCCGCCGCTTCTCGTCCTCGGGGATGAAGCGGTCGGCATAGACGACGGTGGTGCCGTGCTCGCCCTTGCGGACATTTCCGCCAAGCGCGGCGGCCTGACGGTATGTGAGCCACCCCTGACCGGGAAAGCCATGCTGTACGACTGCGCCCCAGAGGATGAGAATATTGATGCCGCTATAGGCGCGGCCGGTGCTGGCGTTGTTCGGAAGCCCAAGCGGGGCTTTGGCCTCGGCCTTGCCCCAGGGCTGCACCCACGGGAAGCGCCCGGCCTCGAGGTCGGCGATGATCTTGTCGGTGATTTCGTCGTAGAGGTTCGTCCGGTCGGAGCCGGTGCGAGGGGTGCGGTCATGTCTGGACATTGCGGTTCTCCGCGACGGGCGCCGGGAGCCTCTCTCCCAGCCCTCAACCCGTCACGGCTAACCCAGTCCGCACTCTGACTCTCGGGGGCGTTGCGGGGTCTCCCCGCAGAAGGGGGTGTGCCGGCGACTTCGGCGCCGGCCAGGGGGAAGACCTTCCCCCAAAGTTCTATCGGATCGTAAACCTGGGAAAACGCAAAGCCGACTATAAGGAATTACGCCCTTCAGGCGAGGTATCCGAAAACGGTTACTCAAGCCGAAACCGCATCCGCCAACCCGTCTATGAGCAGATCAAAAGCGATGCGCAGGTCCTCCTGCCGTAGCTTCTCGACCAAATCGCCGCAAGTCGGCAGGCCAATCTCGACGGACCTGCGACTCGTTCATTCGCATCAGCCGCGGACCAATTGCGCAGCCGCTTCGCCGGCGCTGTCCATATAGCTGGTGTCCCGGTGCAGAAGCACGACGGCGAATGCGCCATCGAGCAGAAGAATGATCTGCCTCGCGAGACGGCGCGCTTCGTCGGGGGCCCGGATTTCCTCCAGCACGACACAGAGCCAGTCCTCGACCCGCTTCTTGTGCGCGCGGCCCGCGAGGATCGCCGGATGTCCCGGCAGGTGGATGAGCTCGACCGAAGTCCGCAGGAACCCGCACCCCTTCCACTTGGGATGCCGCGCAGACGCCGCCAGATTGCGGAAAATGCCTTGCACCTTGTCCGCCGTGTTGCCCTCGGTCTCGGCGAACCAGCGCTGGAACAACGCAAGGTTCGGCTGGTCGCGCGTTTCGAGATAGGCGGCGATCAGATCGTCCTTGCTGCGGAAGTGATAGTAGAGCGTCCGCTTGGTGAGCCCGGCCTTCTCGGCAACGGCATCGACGCTGACGGCGCGGATGCCTTCCGCGTGGAACAGCTTTCCGGCTGCCTCGATGATGCGCTCGCGTGTCGGTCTCTCTGATCTCGCCATGCCCAAATGTATACCCACTAGTGAATATATTCAATCAGCCGATGCGCTTATCGTATCGGGATGTGTAACCAGTCTTCAAACGCCCCTGCTATCGAAGGACACCCGGTCGAGTTTGCGTCTCCAGATGGGGTTCTGCTTGCCGGCCATCTCTGGCGGGTCCGGCAAGCTGACCCCATGGGGACAGTCATTATCAATCCTGCAACCGGGGTGCTCGCGCGCTATTACCATCGCTATGCCCGTTTCCTCGTGGAGCACGGATTCGACGTGCTGACCTATGATTATCGCGGCATCGGACTGTCGCGGCCCGTCCGTCTGCGTGGCTGCGGCTATCGCTGGCGTGACTGGGGCGAGATGGATTTTGAAGCCGCCATCAGGTTCGTAGAGCGGCAGGGCCGTCATGACAGAGTGCTGGTGGTCGGGCACAGCGTTGGCGGCTTCCTGCCGGGACTCGCTGCGAGTGCTCGCCGCATCGAGCGCATGGTGACTGTTGGCGCCCAATATGCCTGGTGCGGCGACTACGCCTTGCATCGGCGGCTCCGCCTGTTTCTCAAATGGCATGTGGCGATGCCCGCGCTGACACTTGCCTGCGGCTATTTCCCCGGCCGCCGACTGGGTTGGCTGGAAGACCTGCCGGCTGGCGTCGCCTTTGAATGGAGTTTTCGCAGGTCGCGTTTCGAGCATAGCCATCCGCGCGCGGTGCGGAGGGGCGCGCTCGACCGCATGGCTGCCGTCACGGCGCCGATCCTGGCAGTGGCCATGTCCGACGACGAGCTTGGAACGCCGGCCGCCATTCGCCGGACGCTGAACTACTACACCGGCAGCGCCGAGCGAACCGCGGTGCTGCTACGGCCGTCGGACTATGGCCGCGACATGATCGGACATTTCGGCCTGTTCCACGACAGCCATGCCGCAGGCTTCTGGCTGGATACGCTCCTGTGGTTGCGCGACGGCCGAAATCCATGGCCCGGCCACGTCATCGATCCTTGAAAGGAAGATTCTCATGCACCGTCTCTTTTATTCGCCCGGGGCCTGCTCGCTCGCTGTCCACATCGTGCTGGAGGAAATCGGCGAACCCTACGCGGCAGAGGTCCGCTCAGCCAAAAACGGCGAAGGCACGACGACGGCGGACTATCTGGCGCTCAACCCGAAAGGCCGCGTGCCGGCGCTCACAGGCGTTCCCGGCGGCGCCGGAGGCGCGCCTGATCTGCTGACAGAAGCGGTCGCCATCCTGCTGTTTCTCGCCCGCAGCCATCCGGAAGCGGAACTGCTGCCGGCCAATCCGGCGGGCGAGTCCCGATGCCTGGAATGGCTGAGCTGGATCTCGATCGATCTACACGGCATCGGCTACGGCCAGCTCTGGCGTCCGCACCGGTTCGTGCCCGATCCGGTGCTCCATGAGGCAGTAAAGAGCAAGGGGATAGAGAACATCGGCACCGCCTACGACCATATAGATCACATCCTGTCCGATGGCCGCGACTGGGCAGTGCCCAGCCAATACACGGTCGTCGATGCCTATCTTGTCGTGTTCTGGCTCTGGGGCCGTCGAATTGGCCTCGACATGGACACAAGGTGGCCGAACTGGGCGCGGCTGATGCACAAGGTGCTGGAGCGTCAGACCGTGAAGCAGGCGCTCAGGCAGGAGGGCCTGGCTTGAAATAGCGCGCATCACGGCCCATCAGGCGTGCGTAGCTGATGTCAGATGCTCGAACAGACTGCGCGCGGGCGGGGTCAGCTCCGCTTCGCTGCGAACACAGACGGACAGTTCGCGCGTCGCCCAGCCGTCGTGAAGGCAAGCCATTGCAATATGTGCGGATCGCCTCAAGCGCCGCGCTGCCGTTTCCGGAACGATGCCGACGCCGACGCCCTCGCTGGCCATTCGGCAGATACCTTCGAAACTGCGAAGCGCAACGCGCAACTTCAACTTCGTCCCAAGCTGGGCAGCCTGCATCTCAACGTGCTGTTGCAAAGCTCCGTCCGCCAAGGCGATGAAAGGATGATCGAGCAGATCGGCGAAGCGAAGCTGGGGCTTTTTCGCAATATCATGGTCCAGCGCGAAGACGGTTACCAGCCGGTCGATGGCGAAGGGGTGCGATATGAGGTTGGCGGTCTCAGCGGCGCTGGACAAGTTACCGATTTCGGCAAAGCCCGCGGCAACACTGCGCGCGATCTCAGAGCTTTGCCTTTCTTTCAGTTCGATGTCGATCTGTTGATGAGCTGCCATCCAGGGGGCGAGCCGTTCGGGAAGAAACTCCGTAACTGCCGCCGTATTGGCGAAGATGCGGACGCTCGCGCGCATTCGCTTGGCGTAGCGGGATATCTCTCCGCGCATCTGCGCCATTTGATGCAGGATCGTGCGCGCATGGTGGGCGAGCGCCTCGCCGGCTTCGGTCGGACTGACACCCCGCCGGCCGCGCTGGAGCAGCAGGACTTCGCCAGCGGCTTCCATGTCGCGCAGCCGCTCGCTGGCAGCCGGCAGCGACATCCCCGCTTCGGCCGCGCCATGGGTGATGCTACCGGCATCGACGACGGCCAGAAAAAGGCGCAGATCAATCAGGTCGAAACGCATGCTGAACGTATAGTCGCTTATCTGCCTTCGGTATAGCCGAAGTCACGCATCCGATCTTCCGCATTGTGGAAAGACACCCGTCCGATAGTCATGGGCAATGTTTGATCTTTCCATACCGTTACTCGCAGCAGTCGTTGCCACTTTCTTCGCGGCCGGCTTCGTCAAGGGTGTCACCGGCATGGGGTTGCCTACCGTGGCGATGGGCGTGCTTGGTGCCCTTGTTTCGCCACTTGCGGCCGCAAGCCTGCTGATCGTGCCGTCCTTTGTCACCAATGTCTGGCAGCTCTTGGCCGGCCCGAACTTCGGCTCACTACTGGGGCGGCTCTGGCCGATGATGCTGGCCGTCGTCACGGGAACCGTGCTCGGATCGACATGGATCGCCGGCGGCGACACGAAGCTTACGACGGCGTTTCTCGGCATCGCGCTCGTCGTCTATGCGGGCTATACATTGTTCGCGCGCCAGATCAGCGTTCCGCGCCGTAGCGAGCCGTGGCTGTCACCGCTGATCGGCGCAATCACAGGAGCCGTGACGGGGGGAACCGGCGTTTTCGTCATTCCGGCAGTTCCCTATCTCCAGGCGCTTGGTCTGTCTAAGGACGACCTCGTGCAGGCTCTCGGCCTCTCGTTTACCGTGTCGACGATCGCGCTCACCGTCGGACTTGGCGTGCATGGGGCATTTCAGGCCGATCGTCTCTCGCTATCGGCGCTTGCGGTCTTGCCGGCGCTGGCGGGCATGTGGGCGGGGCAGCGCGTTCGCAACCGGATCAGCCCGCTCGTCTTTCGCCGCGGCTTCCTGATTTGCCTGCTGTTGCTTGGCTGCGAAATGGCCATGCGGTCTCTGCTATGATTTGAGGAGTCTTTGTGGGCAAGCAAGTTCACCGATGTGAGAAGCCGATTGTTTTCTCTAACTTCGGCGAACCGGAACGTGGTCGGCACTCAATCTTCTGCGAAAAGCTCATAGAGCGGAGCACAAATAGCTGTTAGATCAAGTTACATTGAATTCCGGCGAGTACGAATCGGGAGGGCGGGAACGATGCATTTAAGGAAGCTTGCTGTCCGAAACTTTCGACGGCTGCAAGATGTTGTTATCGACCTCGCATCTGATATTTCCATCTTCGTCGGCGCTAATAATAGTGGCAAGACGTCCGTTGGCCACGCACTCCAGCTCTTCACAGGCCATGGCCGTTTCAACATCCATGATTTCAGCGCGGATTTATGGCCGGGGATCGTGGCATTCGGTGCGGGCGACGACAGTCTGGCGTTGCCGACCATGGAAGTCGATATTTGGCTGGAAATCGGGGCGGAGGATGTTCATCGCGCCATTGACCTGCTGCCTAGTCTCGCTTGGGACAGCACCCTCGTCGGGATGCGTGTCGCCTATGCGCCGATGGACCCTGACGCGACCCGTGTCCGTTTCAATAAGGCCCGCGAGCGCGCGCTCGCCGCAGTCGAGAAAGATGTGAACGGCGTCCCGGTGTTTGACCCAGCGCCACGTCACCTTCGCGATTACTTGCGCGATGCTCTCCATGATGAATATGAGCTGCGCTACTTTGTGCTCGATCCGGCGCGGTTTGACACCGACATGGTCGCCGAGGATGGCTACGTACCCTCGTCGCTTGCGGGTCGGGATCGCAGCGGCCGGGAAATTCTCAACAGCATCCTGCGCATCGATTTCCTGGACGCCCAGCGTCACCTGTCCGACAGCTCCGGAGGAGGTCGGGCCGAGGACCTCTCGCGAGTCCTTAGCCGCTTCTACGGACGCAATCTTGAGCAGAAGGGTGACGACCTCGAGGCGCTTCGCGCATTGGCTCAATCGGAGATCGCGCTCAACCAGCATCTGGAGAGAGTGTTTGAGCCGACCTTGAAGAGCTTATCGAAGCTCGGCTATCCGGGACTATCCAACCCTCGCATGATGATCCGCTCCGCGCTCGATCCGGCACAGATCATGAGCAGCCGTGATGCGGCCTTGGTCCACTACGCGCTCGGGCCAGACGATGGTGCGGCCGATCCCCCGACACTGCCTGATCGCTACAACGGGTTAGGATTCAAGAACCTCATATTTATGGTCGTTGAACTGCTCGACCTCCATGCGCAATGGCTGGCTATCGAAGAAAACCGTCCGCCGGTCCATCTGTTCTTCATCGAGGAACCAGAGGCGCACCTGCACGCGCAGCTCCAGCAAGCTTTCATTCGCAAGGTGATGGACATCCTCGCGCTCAAGGGTGTCGACCGGACCGCTTACACAAGCCAGGTCGTCGTCACCACGCACTCGACCCATATCCTCTACGAGCGGGGCTTTCGGCCGATCCGCTATTTTCGGCGTTCGCGCGCGAACGCCAAGTCGACGTCCGACGTGCTCAACCTTTCTGCATTCTACGACAGCACCGCCCCCGACATCCGCACCTTCCTTGAGCGCTACCTCAAGCTCGCGCATTGCGATCTGTTCTTCGCAGACGCCGCCGTGCTCGTTGAGGGCAATGTCGAACGGCTATTGCTGCCGCAAATGATCGAGACTGCTGCTCCGCGACTGCAATCGACATATCTCACCATTCTGGAGATTGGTGGCGCTTTCGGCTACCGCTTCAAGGCGCTGATCGAATTTCTCGGCCTCACCACCCTCATAATAACCGACCTTGACAGTGTGTTCGGTCCAGCAGCCTTGGCCGAAGGCGGAGACGCCGTCGTAGGCCAAGCTGGCGGGCCCGCGGACCAGAGTGAGGCGGCCGCACAGGAGGAGCCTGATCTCGACGCCGCTGACGAGGATGATGAAGGCGAAGAGGCGGCGCCGGCGGCGGGCGACAAGCCGGGCAAGGCCTGCATTGCCGGGCATCCAGGCGCGGCGACCTCCAATCAGACGTTGCTGCAATGGCTGCCCAAATGCGGGACCATCGAGGCGCTCTGGGATGCGACGGCCGACGACAAGACTCAGGCTCGTGTGAATGACGATGACGCGCTTGTTCGGGTTGCCTATCAATGCCGCACTGACGTCAGTTGGGGTCAAGATACGGCTGCGCTCGCAGGGCGAACGCTTGAGGAGGCTTTCGCGCTTGAGAACCTCGAGTGGTGCCAGCACAAGGATCGCCGGCTGCTTCAGTTGAGGATCGCGAAGAACGACGAAAAGACGCTGGCTGAGCTCGTCAGCCGTATCCACAAGCGCGTTCAGGCGAAGAGTTTCAGCAAGACCGACTTTGCTCTGGCGTTGCTCGGTGAGGATCCAACCAAGTGGATTGTGCCGGAATACATCGCAGAAGGGCTACGTTGGCTGGAGGGGGAAATCGCTCCGCCCGATCCGGAACCTGATGACGAGGACGAGAGCGAAGACGAAGACAGCGATGGTGGGGCTGAGGGCGACACTGGCGCTGAAGACGCCGTCCACCCCGCCGTGTCCGCTGCTGGCAACGGATTTGCCGCATGACCAGTCGCATCGGAAGCCCGGACACCCCCGCCGACGTAGAGGTTCGCGCCTGTCTTGATGGAAAAGTTCCTCGTTCCTTCGTGATGGTCGCAGGGGCCGGCTCAGGCAAAACAACCTCGCTGATCAAGGCCCTTGACCATCTCGCCCGAACCCGTGGCCCTTCTTTGCGTCGCGCGGGGCAGCAGATCGCCTGCATCACCTATACAGAAGTCGCCGTCGGCGAGATTTCTGAGGATGTTGGCGTCTCGCCGCTATTCCACATTTCCACGATCCATAGCTTCCTGTGGTCGGTGATCCGGCCGTTCCAAAGCGACATAGCAACCTGGGTTGGCGTCAGAATCGAGGAGAAGATCGCCGAGCGGCGAGCGCACTACGAAAAGCCACGCACGCAGGCACGAACCAAGGCGCGGCTAGAGACCGAGATCGCCGAACTCGACGCGCAGTTGGGCGCGATTGCGTCGGTGGATAGATTCACCTACGGCACTGGCAGCAGCTATGCCGAAGGTATTCTGGGTCATGATGACGTCCTTAAACTGACGCCCTATTGTGTCGGCGCGCATCCGCTTTTGCGCAGAGTTATGGCCAGCCGCTTTCCATTCATCTTTGTCGACGAAAGTCAGGACACCAACCCGGAAGTCGTCGAGGCATTGCGCTCGATCGCAGCGGAGCAGCCTAGGTTGTGTGTCGGCTTTTTCGGCGATCCGATGCAGAAGATCTATATGAGCGGCAGCGGTGCTATTCCGCTTGAGGAGGGCTGGGCGAACATCAGCAAGCCGGAGAATTTTCGTTGCCCGACGTCAGTTCTCACGGTGGTCAACGCCATCCGCGCCGGCGGCGACGGTCTCGTCCAGACACGTGGACGCCGGATCAAGGTCGGCGAAGTAGAACAGCCTGTACTTGGCACGGCCAACCTGTTCGTTCTGCCGGCCGACCATCAGCGAAGCGCTCGCCTCGCCGCGGTCCGCGCATGGCTCGCAGCGCAAACCGATGACGAGCTTTGGCTGAGCGATGTCTCCGAGGGCGATGTCAGACTGCTGGTCTTGGTCCACCGGATGGCAGCCGTCCGGCTCGGCTTCCCGAGCCTCTATTCTGCGCTCAACGATCACGCCCCGACCAGCTTTGCCGAAGGGATCGCTGACGGCTCCGCTTGGCCATTACGACCTATAGCGCAGCAGATCCTGCCTATAGTATCGGCAGTTCGGCAAGGCGACCACTTTACGGTCATGTCGATCCTGCGTCTCGCCAGCCCCAAGCTCCAGCCCGATCGACTGCGGGGCCAGCCAGCGGCGGCTGTGCTGACAGGGCTGCAGCAGGCGGTCGATCACCTTGTGGCAATGCTTGCTGACGGTTCGCAAGCAACAGTCGGCGCGGTGATGCGGCATGTCCACGATACCGAATTGGTTCGACTGGATGACCGCTTCGGACCGCATATGGTCGATGGGCCGGTGGACGACGGTAGCAGCGGCTTCGCGAATGTTCAGGCTTTACTCGCCTGTAGCGTCAACGAGCTCTGGGCGTACCGCCGCTACTTCACCGAGGAGTCGCCGTTCGCGACGCACCACGGTGTAAAGGGAGCGCAGTTCGAGCGGGTCCTCGTCGTGGTGGATGACGAGGAGGCGGCGTTCCACCAATACTCATACGGGAAATACTTCGGCTACGTACCGCTTTCTGAGAATGATGAGGCCCGGATCGACGCTGGCGAAGAGACGGTCCTCGATCGCACCCGGCGCCTTTTCTATGTATGCTGCTCCCGCGCCATGACGGATCTCGCCGTGGTGCTCTTCGTGCCGGACGTGCCAGCGGCGCTCGCCGCAATCTCAGAAAAGGGGTTGTTCCCGGACACCTCGGTTTGGGGCGTTGAGGCGCTCCTCTGATCAAGGGTAGCGGATGGCGCGATCGTGGTAGCCGTTTTGTTGCCATGTAAAGCAGCGACTGCATCAAGTCGGAGGCTTCAAGAGGTGAACGCGAGGATATCCCAACCGGGAGGATCGTAGATCTTTGAACGCTTGATCTGGCCCGAGAAGCCCGTCGCTTTCGCGATTGCCGCCCTGTCGGCCTTCCAGTCCCGTCGATCCCGGTTCGGATCGGCCATGATCTGTGTGATCATATCGTGAGGGTCGACCGGATACCGATAAAGACCGCGGGGATCGCTGTTGCCCGCATCGCCGAAGTGGAGCAAGCGTATTTCGGCCTCGTGCTTGAAGGCGCGGCGCTTGAGAAGAAGCGATCGGGCGAGCCCTAATGCCGAGATTTCCAGACGTCCGTTGTTGGCCAGATATGCCTTGAGGGCCGGCTCGGTCTCATAGCTGACGGCGCCTACAAAACACGTGTCTTGAGGCATGCGAGGGTGAGCTGTGGCAAGCGCAGTCAGCAGTTTTCGTGGCGTTGAACGGATACGTAGATACCTCTTGCTCGGATCGTTCGCATATATTCCCCACATCGCCTCCGAGAGGCTGTGCCGCGTCCAGCACTGGCCGACGAAATCATCCTTGAAACTGTAATTGAACCGTTCACCATCCAACGTTCCGCCAAGGTTGAGCTGGAAATTCTCGAACTTGTCCTTCCAATTGCTGATCTTGCTCAGGACGTTCTGCCTGTCGCTGAAAAGTGAAAAAACGTACTCCTGCGGCATGATGCGATAGATGTGTTGATCAAGTTCCTTGTCGTCCAGATTCAAGAAATTCATTCTTGTCGTTCCCCCCATTATAACACTCCTAGTTCGAACACGCTATTTGGCCTGACGCGCCGCTTCGTCTCGTCGCCGTTGAACGATGCTTTCCATCAAACGCGGCTGTGGCGTCCTGCCGAAACGGTTCCGAATGAAGCGCGCCTGACTCTGATCAATGCCATAGACGAACCGCGATGCGCCTTCGACGACCTGCCGATTGCATTCCTTCACGAGAGCGATCTGGTTTGTACGCAGGACTCCGTCGAGAAAGCCGCGATCATGGGAGGCGATGAAGAGAGGGCGCGGACCAATCGGCAGCGCGATATGGTCCCCCTCCTGATCGAGGCTATTCGTCCGAATGATCGGGCGGTCAGAGGTCAGGAATGCGGGGGCGTCTGGCGGTGATTGCAGCACGCGCCACTCCATTTCATTGATTTTGCCGCCAACGCTGTCGTGGTCTACCAGGGAATAGAAGACCTGGAACTGATGGCGTTCCTTGATACCGAGCGGTTGGCCTGCGAGGAACTCGGAAAAGGTCGCTGGATCTTCACCGCCGCGCGCCGCCTGATAGCGCGCTTCAGCTTCAGCGTCGGTGCGGCTGAAATCCTCGTGCCACCATTCCCTGAAAGCCTCGATATCCTCGGGGCAACGCAGCAGCAGCGACAGGAGAAACCTCGTCCACGCCGAGCGGCTATGGCTGTCCCAAGGCGCCTGGTGGCCGTGTCGCTCGAGCATAGTAAGCGCGTTGGACGCCCAGGTATCGAGCGGCTTGAAGAACTTTTCTTCGACCTGCTGCGCAAGGCTCGGCTCAAAGCCCTTCAGTTCATAGAGACGCTCCCGATACCCGGTGCGATCAGGCATGATCCTTCTCGCGACGATGTCATGACGCGGTTTGGTGAACTCGGTGACCTTGCCGTCGGCAGCCGCCCATCTTTTCAGGTAAAACGCCGGGATATAGTGATGCTTCGTTGGAGGGTTTGACGTCATGTACTGTATTGTGCCGATTTCGCGATATTACTTCAAAGGATAACAAGTACATGACGCGATTTCACCGGAAATTCCTGCCCCTCACCGTTATCTCGCCTATGTAGGCGTGACTGCCCGACAAGGTCCGGCCCCGGAACGGGCTCGGCGGAAGGCCGCGCGGATCTGGCGTCGGAGTACCGTGATGGAGCTCGTCACCGCCTCCGCTAAATGCTGGTTCGGGCGTCAGCGAGTGAGGCTGCGATCGCGGCCATCGAGCGGAAAAGTACAAGCGGATCATCCCGCGTGGGAAGGAAACCACGACGTAGCCAGAACTGCGCGGCTTCATTATCCACGGCGTTGACCATCAGAGCCCGCCCGCCGATCAGACTTGCGGCCTGAACGCAGCGCTGAAGCGCGTGCTTTACCAAGCCGGTGCCAATGCCGCGCCCCGACCATGCCGTATCGGTGGCAAGCTGGCCGAGAAGAAGGCAGGGGACAGGATCAGGCGGCTGACCAGTGCGGATCGAGCGCGGAAGCACTCCCGGGACAACGGCGGTCGGCGCAAGACCGTAGTAGCCGACGACACGTCCGGCCTCGTGAACGACGAGGACGGCCGTGAAGCCCTTTTGCTGATTAGAGAGAGCGCGCGTCTTCAGCCAGTGATCGAGCGTCGGCTTGCCACAGGAGAATTCGAAAACATCATGCGCGGCGGTGAGCGGTTCGGGAGCCGATAACGCCACGGCTTACCGCTTCGGCTCGTAACCAGCTTCCCAGGGCGCGAGCCGCTTGGCCAGCTCGACCATCTCGGGAACCGGGTTGGCCGGGGCGGCGAGAATCTCCATGAACCCGACGAACCCTTCCGGGCTCATGCGGATCAGGCCTTGCTCCATGACGACCTCCTCGGCCGCGCGCACGGCGGCGTCGCGCACGAAGTCGGTACGCGAGCGCCCGCGCAGCGTGGCGGCGCGATCGATCATCGCGACATCCGCTTCCGGTAGTCGCATTGAGATGGGATATTCCTTGCGTTCCGCTGTGCTGGCCATGAGTCGTCTCCTTGAACGCAAGATAGGGTATTGTATCGCAAAACGCAATACGCTAGTGTGGCTTCCATGTTCAGCGATCTCGAAACAGGCCCATCGGAGCAAGTGATGACCGAGCGCGGGATGAAACCCCGTAGGTTATTTCGCTATGCCATGGTGCGAGAGCATACGCGGAAGTACGCCTTCACGCGCGTCAGCGCGCCAAACACCGCCGAATATTCTGTCGCGTTTTCAGTTGCTTATACTGTCTTTCCGGCAAATGATGCCAGGCATGACCTTGCGAGCACCCCAATATCCGGCGAAGATGACAAGAAACGAGCGCGAAGCGCTGCTCGAATCCTTGCTGATCGACGAGCCGGAACTGACGTTCACGCAGCGCGGCAATCCCGATCCACGCCTTTTGCGTCTGGTCGACTTTCTGGCTCGCCAGGCGGCGCGGGAGTGTTACGCGGAAGAAGTGAAAATGATGAAGCAACGGGGGAAGCGCACCTCCTGATGCCGAGAGGAGACATGCAGTGAAGGTCGCGCTCTACGCCCGCTATTCTTCCGACAATCAGCGCGACGCCTCGATCGCCGACCAGTTTCGCATGTGTCGCCTGCACGCCGAGAAGCAGGGCTGGCAGATCGTCGAGGAATACTCCGACCATGCCATCTCCGGCTCGTCGCTGCTGCGCCCCGGCATTCAGGCTCTGATCTCCGACGCCACGCGCGGCCGCTTCGACTTAATCCTCGCCGAAGCGATGGATCGCCTGTCGCGTGATCAGGAGGACATTGCCGGTCTCTTCAAGCGGATGTCCTATTCGGACGTGAAGATGTTCACCCTTTCCGAGGGTGAAGTCTCGCATCTGCACGTCGGCCTCAAAGGCACGATGAACGCGCTGTTCCTGAAGGATCTGGCCGACAAGACGCGCCGGGGACAACGCGGCCGTGTCGAAGCCGGCAAGTCCGGGGGCGGCAATTCCTACGGTTACGACGTGGTGAAGAAGCTGGACGCAAGCGGCGAACCGATCCGCGGCGACCGGACGATCAACGAGGCGCAAGCCGAAGTTGTCCGCCGCATCTTCCGCGACTATGCCGCTGGCAAATCGGCAAAGACGATTGCCTTCGCCCTGAACAGGGATGGCATCGCCGCGCCTTCAGGCGGCGCTTGGGGCTTCAGCACGATCAACGGCAATCCGAAGCGTGGCAACGGCATCCTCAACAATGAGATGTATGTCGGCAAGATCGTCTGGAACCGCCAGCGCTTCGTGAAGGACCCCGACAGCGGCAAGCGGCAGGCTCGCCCGAACCCTGAATCAGAATGGGTCATTCAGGAGGCGCCTGAACTGCGCATCCTCGATGACGATCTCTGGAATGCGGTGAAGGCGCGGCAGGGTGATAATCGGATCGAGCGGGACGAAAGCGGCCTGGCCGACGTCCGCACGATGAACCATCGCCGCCGGCCGAAGTATCTGTTTTCCGGGCTGACCAAATGTGCCTGCTGTGGTGGCGGTTACTCCGCGATCTCGGCCACACTGATTGGCTGCTCGACGGCGCGCAACAAAGGCACCTGCGACAACCGGGTGAACATCCGCCGCGAGGAACTGGAGACGCGCGTGCTGAATGCGCTGCGCACCAAGCTCGTCGATCCCGAGATGTTCGCTCGTTTCTGCGAGGTGTTCACCCATGAAATGAACCGGCTGCGCAGGGAGGGTCGAGCCGGCATCGCCTCGGCTGAGGCCGAGATCGCGAAGATCGACCGGGAACTCGACACGCTGCTCAACCTCATCCTCAAGGGCGGCGCAGCCGACGCGATCAACGCCAAGATGGTGCTGCTGGAACAGCGCAAGAAGGAACTGGCGCTGTTCCTGGCTGAGGCGGAGGAACCGCCTCCCCTTCTGCATCCTTCGATGGCCCTGCAATACCGCAAGCGGGTCCAGCAGCTCTACGAAGCCTTGCAGGACGAAGAGGAAGAGAAGCGGATCGAAGCGGCCGACATCCTGCGCTCGCTGGTGGACAAGATCGTCCTGACGCCGGTGGACGGGAAGGTGGAGATCGACGTTCAGGGCGATCTCGCTGGAATCCTTATGATTTCCGCACAAACGAAAAACCCCGCCTTGGGCGCAGGGTCATCGCAAGTAAAGATGGTTGCGGGGGCAGGATTTGAACCTGCGGCCTTCAGGTTATGAGCCTGACGAGCTACCGGGC
>NZ_JAHWRG010000025.1:0-24050 GCF_024539785.1 Ochrobactrum sp. BTU2
AGTGGAGATAAGGAAATGAAAAAGCAGATCAAAGACTTGACCCGCCGTGCTCTGCATAATGCCGACGCGGCATATTACGTCCTCGACTACCTCGCCCATTCCTTCCCGGTTCAGCTCTACGAGCCGTTCACCGACTCGGAGGGCAACCTGTCGTCGCGCCCTGTCTATCGCGACGGTCAACCCGTCGAGAGCCGTGAGGCCGTTGCCCGCCGCGACGACCTGATCGCCAGGCTCGCCAGCCTGCCGCCGGTTCCGGGCGCCCTCGATCAGGTCGTCCAGCATTTCGGGACGGATGTGGTCGCCGAGGTGACGGGCCGCTCCCGCCGCATCGTCCGCAGATCGGGCAATGGCGTCACCGCCGACCGGCTCGTGGTCGAAAACCGCGCCGCAGCGGCCAATCTCGCCGAAACGCAGGCGTTCATGGACGATGCCAAGCGCATCCTGATTTTTTCCGACGCGGGCGGAACCGGAAGGAGTTATCACGCCGAGCTTTCGGCAAAGAACACACGGTTGCGGACCCACTACCTGCTCGAACCGGGCTGGAAGGCGGACGCCGCCATTCAGGGCCTCGGCCGCACGCACAGGACCAATCAGGCACAGCCGCCGCTGTTCCGGCCGATGGCCAGTTCGGTCAAGGCGCAGAAGCGCTTCCTCTCGACGATCGCCCGCCGCCTCGACACGCTGGGCGCGATCACCCGCGGCCAGCGCCAGACGGGCGGCCAGGGCCTGTTCCGCCCCGAGGACAATCTGGAAAGCGTCTATGCCCGCGATGCGCTGCGTCAGCTCTATCTCCTGCTGATCCACGGCAAGGTCGAGGGATGCTCGCTCGACCGCTTCGAGGCGGCGACCGGCCTGAAGCTGATGGATTCGACCGGCATCAAGGACGAGTTGCCCGGCATCACGACCTTCTTGAACCGGATGCTGGCGCTCACCATCGAGCTTCAGGGCATCCTGTTCACCGCCTTCGAGCAGCTTCTGACCGCCAAGATCGAAGGGGCGATCGCGTCCGGCGCCTATGATGTCGGGCTGGAAACGCTGACGGCCGAGAGCTTCGCCGTCACCGACCGCAAGGTGGTCTACACTCATCCGGGCACCGGCGCGGAAACCCGGCTGCTGACGATCACCGAGCGCAAGCGCAACCAGCCGGTCACGCTGGCCGAGGCGCTCGACCATCTCGACGATCCGCGCGCCCGGCTTCTCGTCAACGAACGGTCGGGCCGCGCCGCCGTGCAGATCCCGACCACCAGCGTCATGCTGGACGATGGCGAGATCGAACGGCGCATCCGGTTGATCCGGCCGATGGAGGCGCACAATATCCCGGTGAAGATGATGGGCGAGACCCATTGGGTCGAAGCCGACCGGGAAACCTTCGCGTCGGCCTGGAATGCCGAGATCGCCGAGGTGCCAGCCTTCTCCGACAGCACCATCCATGTCGTCACGGGCTTGTTGCTGCCGATCTGGAAGCGGCTCCCGAACGATAGCACCCGCGTCTATCGTCTCCAGACCGACGAGGGTGAACGGATCATCGGCCGCCGCGTCTCGCCGGCCTGGGCGGCGAATGCGACCGTGACCGGCACGACCGCGCGGACGCCGGACGATGCCTTCACGGCGCTGATGGACGGTCCCACGATCATCGATCTCACCGAGGGGCTCCAGCTTCGCCGGGTCCGCGTCATGGGCGCCAACCGTATCGAGCTGTCGGGCTTCACCGACACCATGCGCGAACGACTCACTGCCTATGGCCTGTTCCACGAGATCATCTCGTGGAAGCTCAGAATGTTCGTTCCGGTCGATGCAAACGGCCCAGCCGTTCTCGGCAGGCTGCTCGACCGCTGGCCGGTCGAACGCATCTCCGAACGTGAGGCTGCGTGATGGCCCGCCACGATGCTTCCGAACTGGCAAGCCGTCTCGGCCGGGAGGCCGAGGCGGTGTGCCGCGAATATCTCTCGTCCGGCAAACGCGCCGGAAACTACTGGCTGGTCGGGGATGTCCAGAACAGCCCCGGCCGCTCGCTCTATGTCCGTCTCAGGGACTCCGCCAAGGGTCCAGCGGGCAAGTGGACGGACAGCGCAACCGGCGAACATGGCGACCTGCTCGACGTCATCCGCGAGGCGCTTGGCCTTGTCGACTTCAGGGATGTGGCCGAGGAAGCGCGCCGTTTCCTCTCGTTCCCGCATCCCAAACCGGAAAAGACGAGGACGCCGACCGGCAGGGTGTCGAGCGTGGCGGTCGGCTCGCCCGAAGCGTCCCGGCGGCTCTTCGCCATGTCGCAGCCAATCGGCGGCACACTCGCGGAAATCTACCTCGGCGGGCGGGCGATCACGTCGATCTCCGGCACCACCGCACTGCGCTACCATCCGCGCTGCTATTACAGGCCCGACGAGCATTCGCCCACCGAGATCTGGCCGGCGATGGTCGCTTCCGTCACCGACCTGGCCGGACGGCAGATCGGCGCGCACCGCACGTATCTTGATCCTCTTGGGCTCACCCAGGACAGTTCGGGCAAGGCGCCTGTCGAGACGCCGAGGCGAGCGATGGGTGACCTTCTCGGGCACGGCGTCCGCTTCGGCGTAGCCGGTGAGGTGCTGGCGGCTGGCGAAGGCATCGAGACCGTACTGTCGCCCCGTCAGGTCCTGCCCCACATGCCGATGCTGGCGGCGCTCTCGGCCGCGCACCTTGCTGCCATCCTGTTCCCGGCAACGCTGCGCAGGCTCTATGTCCTTCGCGATAGCGATCCGGCAGGCGACGGTGCAAGGGACAGCCTGATCGCCAGAGCAGAGAGCGTCGGGATCGAGGCGATTGCGGTGTCGCCGGTCGGCGGGGACTTCAACGACGATCTGCGCTGGCGCGGCGTCGACGCCCTGCGGGCGACCTTGATGGATCAGCTTCGTCCCGAAGACGTCAGCCGGTTCATGGAGGGTTGAGAAGATCGGCGGGGGACGAGGCGCGGCCCCAGGTATCTCCGCCTGCCGTCTCCGTCCATCCCCGGAAACATCCTCCCTGTCGGAGAGAGGCGCCCACGGCCTTCTTGAGAGGGCGATCGGCCCACAAACGGCACGGCCGGGCAATGGCGGCGCTCCGGTTATTTTCCGCCGGCGGGGCGAGCCTCGCCTTTGCAGCGCGAAACAAAATAGCCGGGCTTGGCCATCAAGGCCCTCGCGGGAGAGCGAGGGCTGCCAGGCCGTGCCGCCCGTGGGCTTCCGACGCCTGCGAAGGCCGCGATGGGCGCGGTCTCCAGACAAAGGACGCTCCCGATGATGAACGAAGACGAAGATGCAGGCTTCGAGCCGGTCCACGCCTCATCCCCCACCGATCACCTCCTCGCCGAACTCCAGCTCTATGGCTGGCGTCCGTTTCAGGACGAACCCGATCCGAGGCCGCTTCCGGAGGGCAATGCCGTCGCCGCCGCGGTCGCAGACATCTTCGACGCCCTCGTCTCCACACTCGGCGATACCCGCCTCGAACCCGACCTCGACGATCTGCTCTGGGGCGCTGTCAACCTCTTCCACCGGGCCACCGGCCGGGTCGAACGCGAACTCGACGACAACGAGCAGGCGCAGCGCCGCCTCCAGAGGGAACAGGATGGCAGCGAGGTCAAGAGCGTCGAACTCGAACGCCTGACGGCAGAGGGGCAGACCCTGATCGAACGGCGCAACAGCATGGAACTCTTCCGCGATCTTTCCGCCGAAGCCTTCGAGCACCACACCGGCACGCCCTGGCGGCCCCGCACCGGCTCGATGGTCAACCACCGCAACCTGACCTCGGCGATGATCGACAGCCGCGACTTCCTCGCCGCGAAGCACCGGGCCGAAACCGAGGTGATGGTGCCCGCCGGACCCAAGGTTGCCGTGACCGGCGGCGCTGACTTCAACGACCATCGCCTGATCTGGGCGAAGCTCGATCAGGTCCATGCAAAGCACTCCGATATGGTGCTATTGCACGGCGGCACGCCGAAGGGCGCCGAACTGATCGCCTCCCGCTGGGCAGATACCCGCAAGGTGCAGCAGGTCGCCTTCAGGCCCGACTGGGCAAAGCACGGCAAGGCCGCGCCCTTCAAGCGCAACGACGTCATGCTCGACACCCTGCCGGTCGGCGTCCTCGTCTTCCCCGGCTCCGGGATACAGGAACAGTTCGCTCGCCGGGCGAATGAACTTGGCATTCCGGTCATGAAGTTCGATGGCGGCGCGTAAAGCGCCGCCGCTCGGCGGCTGTTTCAGCCGCCTTTGCTTGACGGAAACTCCCATTTCGGGTCAAATAAAGCATCCTTGCAGAACCGGCGAAGTAGCATAGTCGCAGGCCGAGCGTATTCATTGGCAGCCTGTCGTGATCCGTAAACCGTCCATGCGGAGGCCGCCATGACACTGATCCTTCTTGCTATCTCGTTCACCGTCGCGCTTTGCGTGATTGCCTATAATTTTGCGATCTACGCGCTGCCCTTCATGGTCGGGCTGACCGCCTTCCAATATGTCCATGGAATGGAAGCCGGTTTCCTGATGTCCGGGCTCGCCGCCATCGGTGCGGCACTGCTTTCAGTGGCATTGGTTATCGCTGCCCTCGGCTTCGCGAAGAACCCTGCATTGCGGCTGATCGCGCTCACCGTCTTCGCCGTACCCGCCACGATCGCTGGTTATGCGCTCGTCCATGGCGTTACAAAGAACTTCATCGACTCGACCATTGCGCTCAACCTCCTGGGCGGTGCTGGCGGCCTGTTCATCGGCATCGCTGCGATGCTCAATCTCAACGCGCTGGGCACGGTCGTCTTCTCGCGCGTCTGAAGCCGCCACCGCGATCTCCCGCTCCATGGGAAAACCCGGCGGCGTGCGCCGCCAGGCCTTCCGGCACCTCCGTCAGAACGGTATGGTCATGGCGTGATACACTGGCTGTTTCCTCCCGGTCCGCTGCGTCCGGCTCGGGAAGTCGGTCATCGTGTTCGATCTCGCCAGCCATGACACGATCATCGCCAGCCACGTCGATCCCCTCCATGTCATCGTGAATATGGCCACGTGGGCCTTCACCTTCTCGTCCCGGCTTGGCTTTCCGATCAGGGAAGCGCGAGGTCGGTAGAGGTAATTGCGGCGGTTGCCGCCGGAGTGCCAAGACTTCGGATATCTGATGCGACGATGCTGCCGGCAAGGACGAAGGTTCGGCTGTGCGCCTTCGTTTGTGCTCTCGAAAGGCACCAATCCCTCCGACTGACTGATCCCCTAAGTCCGTTCTGTTTCCGACCGCAACCCCCGCGGCTCCGGACCGAGTTGGCGCAAGCGCCTGCCCGCCCCACTCCGGGCCTTAGGGGTCAAGCTGCCGCTAAGGCGTCAGTGCAGGCGTCTCCCGACGGCCTTGGCCGGGTCTCGTCGGAGGGAATGGTTCCTCCGAGGAGCAACGGAGACTTACACATGCAGAACATCGTCATTCTCGCCGGCAACATCGGTCAGGACCCCGAAACCCGCAACACCCAGGGCGGCACCAGCATCACCCACTTTACCCTGGCGACCTCGCGTCCCCGCTACTCGGAAGGCAAGGTGGTCCGGGACAAGGATGGCTACCGGGTCCAGGACACCGAATGGCACCGCATCACCGCCTTCAACGGCCTCGGCAAAACGGTCCAGCAATATTGCGAAAAGGGGATGAAGGTCCTGGTTCGCGGCCGCATCCACTATACGAAATGGACCGACCGCGACGGCGTTGATCGCTACAGCACGGAGATCATCGCTGAGACGGTGGACTTCCTGAGCCGGGCGCAGCAGACCGAGAACGAAGGTGGCCAGCGCGATCTCGATGACGACATCCCGTTCTGAGCCGGGTGCCCGAAGGCCCGGCGGCGCACGCCGCCGGGTTTTCTCATGTTCGCGGCAGGTTGCGGTGGCGGGTAACTCGCCACTCCGTCTCACACGCCCGAGCCCGCTCGTATCAGGTATCCGGGCCAGAGCCTTTCCGATTCCGTCATGTTCGGCTGCGGACATCCAGGCGCGGACTATCACCGGCGTGGTGACCAGGACCAACAGGGTGACGGCAGCGGTGGACGCTGGCAGGCGTCGTGGCAAGGGTTTCCGGCTCGGGCCAGCGGACACCACCCCGCTCTTTGAGGCGCGACCCTGGTTTTAATCCCGGCCTTCCGGGGTCAACCCCTTCGAGGTCCGCTACGCGAGCGTGCGGTCGCCTCGGCCTTGCCTCCGCGATGACCCCGGCCGAGACCAAAACACTTCGGGCGCCTGTCGAGCGGGGAATGGTCCCCGCCTCCATAAAGGAGCCGGAACATGTCCCTTGCAGACGCTCATGCCTACGCCCTCAGCCTCGCCGCCACCCTGATGGTCTCGATCGTCATCTTCCGGGCAGGCGATGGAACCGTCAGCGTAATGGTCGCCACCGAATATGACGGGGATGACGAGACCGTCATCCGGGAGATCGATCCATTCACCTGATGGCCGGGGTGCCGGACCCACTGCCAGGCTTTGGCATTGCAGCCGCGGGGCTGCGACCGAATCAGATAAGGGAAAAAGCCGTCGTTGACGTCTTTTCAGCAGGTTCCTGCTGGCATTCTCAGTCAAGAACGACTAAAATAGTCGTAGTATTGGAATGTACGTAGGTTCGTGTGGGAGGTGATCATGCATGATCACCGCCCGACAGTTTCGGGCCGCGCGTGCATTGCTGGCCTGGACACAGGAGATGCTCGCTGACAAGGCCCGGGTATCATTGACAGCGCTCAAGCGCCTCGAATCCGAAAGTGGCCTCGAGGTGTATGAAAGTACGCGCGATCAGGTACGACGAGCTTTTGAAGACAACGGCATTGTCTTCCTCAACTCCGGCCCTGACGTGGGGGTGATGCTTGTCAGCGAAAAGCGCTAATTCGGTATCAATCATTGGGAGTGCGCATATTCCCGATCCAAAATTTTACTATACCATTCAAATTCCGCGAACGATCAAAAGCAATATGGGGAACGGCGGAACGGGAGAACTGCATGACCAAGGTCAAACTCGCGGACTGTCCGCCGGCTGACGCTGAACTCACGGCTTACGACCGCGAGCATTTCAAGCTTTATCTGCGTCTTCTCGATGCGGAGGCGGAGGGCGCCGACTGGAGGGAGGTTGCGGAAGTCGTGCTTGGCCTCGATCCGAAGCGTGACGGCGAAGATGCGCGCCAGGTCCATGCGGCACACCTTGCACGCGCGAAGTGGATGGCCGAGCACGGCTTTGTCGCCCTTCTGCGCTCAAGTCTTCATTGATCACCGGCGCGCGTGATGCAAATCCTGCATCACGTTCCGCGACCTTCGTTGTTCCCAAAAGCCGGGCGAGTTGAGATCGTCATGTCTCCGTAACCCACAGTCGCAACACGCGTGGAGGTTTGGAGGAATGCCGCAAGACCATGACTGGCGATCGAATGCCAATTATGACTTTGTCGATCAATTGACGACGTCTGAACTTGCCTGGGAATTCCTTCGCCGGAACCAGGATTACCGCCAGGCCTACCGCGATCTTTCCGCTCGTGGACAGCTTCATAGCGACCAGGCACGCCAGGTCGCCGAGCAGTGGGGATTGTGCTTTTGTTGCAGATCCTCGGCACACAGCACTCGACCAGCCGGTCTTCTGGACCCCGATTGCCGATCCCGGAGCCATTCTGCTCCACAGGGTCTCATTCGTTTCAGGCGATACCGGGACTGCTGAAGAATTCATCCGGGCACACGCGATCGACAGCTCTGGCGACGCGTGCCTGCGGCTCAGCGTCAATGAAGAGCATCTCGAAATCACCCGGATCGACTCCGATTCAGGCGGCATTCTGGTCGCCATCATCATCCTCGACGACGACACACCGGATCGGCTCCATGCGCTGAATCGCCTTTCGGCCATGCTGACTGGCCAGCGCGTCCCGGCCGACAATCGCCTCACCTCGCAGCGTCGGCGGCGCACTCGCCAGATGCTGCGGGTCTTCGATGCCCGCTTGGCCGGCGCGACCTACCGTGACATCGCCATCGCGATTTACGGGCGCTCGCGCGTCGCTTCCGAGCCCTGGAAAACATCCTCCTTGCGAGACGCGGTCATTGGCCTCGTTGAGGGCGGCTTTACGATGGTCGATGGCGGCTATCTCCAGTTGCTACGCCGCCGCCGCCGATCCTAGCAGTTTCCGTTCCAGCCATGGGGTGGGGATTTTAGCCCCTTTAAATTCCCCATCCCCCCTGACGGCTCTTCTCCGCCACCGTGGTCGTCATCCGCCGCTGAACCGCAGCGGCCACCAGCAAACCCACGGAGGCCCGATCCATGCGACCCGATCTTGCCGTTTTGCCGCCGCGCTACCTGCGCACCAAGGAAGCCGCGGAATTCCTGAGCCTCTCCGCCCGAACCCTTGAGAAGCACCGGACCTATGGGACCGGCCCGTCCTATCGCAAGCTCGGCGGCCGCGTCGTCTATGCCGTCGACGACCTCGAAGCCTGGGCCGAACGCGGCGCCGTCACTTCCACCTCCGATCCGCGTGGCCAGGTGCTGCCGGCGAAGCGCCAGACGCTCCCCGCCGTGCCGCAGCCCGGCCGCTACGCACGCTGATCGCGGCCGATTTCCCGAATGGCGGCGCGGCATCGGTCCTCCTCGGAGCGTGGGCAGCTCGATCTGTTCCGGGCGCTCCCGGGCGACTTCGCGCCAAGAGACGCGCAGGATCTCATGGCTTTCCCATTTTTCTCCCTCTCGAAAACCCATCGTGTCACGCCGATCGACTTCATCGCCGGCAATGTGACGATCCGGGTCGAAGCCGTTCCCGATCACGGCATGGCCACGATCTGGGACGCCGACATCCTGATCTGGGCGGCAAGCCAGATCGTCGAGGCGCGCGACGCGGGGCTGCGCACCTCGCGTCTCATGGCCGCCACCCCCTACGAAATCCTGAAGTTCGTCGGTCGCGGCACCTCGCTTCGGGATTATCAGCGCCTGAAGGCGGCACTCGACCGGCTCCAGTCCACCACCGTCGCCACCACCATCCGCCAGCCCGCCGAGGGGCGCCGTCACCGCTTCTCGTGGATCAATGAGTGGAAGGAACGGACGGACCGGCACGGCAGGCCGGACGGCATCGAGATGATCTTTCCAGACTGGTTCTACCAGGCCGTCCTCGATGACGCGCTCGTGCTCACCATCGATCGCGCCTATTTCGATCTGACGGGCGGGCTTGATCGCTGGCTTTACCGGATCGTCCGCAAGCACGGTGGCCGCCAGCGCGATGGGTGGCGCTTTGACTTCCGGCACCTTCATCAGAAATCCGGCAGCCTGTCTCCCTTCCGGCGCTTTGTCTTCGAAATGCGCGACATCATCCGCCGCCAGCCGTTGCCCGGCTACACGCTGTTCATGGAAATGGGGGTCGGTGGCCGGATGCTGCTTGCCTTCGCGCCCTGTGGACAACCTGTGGACGGCCTCGTGCTATCGGGAACGCCCAATATCGTGCCATCAGGAACGCCGGTATCGTGCTATCGGGAACGCAAACAGGGCTTAACCCATGGCAATAAAACCGGAAATCGCGCTCTTAACTTAGAATCTAACCCAGAATCTAACTTTGAAGAGCGCGCGCGCGATGTGCAAAAGCTCATCCGGGAGACCGCAAGCGGCCTTAGCGTAACCGCAAAAAAGAGCGGCTGCGGATCGGTTTCCCGTAAGGACGAAACGACGCAAGCCACGGCAGAGACGCCGGCACTTCCTCTCGACGACCGTTCGGGAGGCACGCGATGATCGTGGCCTTCCTCAATCAGAAGGGCGGTGCCGGCAAGACGACGCTGGCGCTCAATCTCGCCGGTGAATGGGCAGCGCGCGGAAAGCGCGTCACCCTGATCGATGCCGACCCGCAGGGCTCGGCGCTCGACTGGTCGCAGCAGCGCGAGCATGAAGGGCTTCCGCGCCTGTTCGGCGTCGTCGGCCTGGCGCGCGACACGCTCCACCGCGAGGCGCCTGAGCTCGCACGGAACGGCGATCATGTCGTCATCGACGGCCCGCCTCGGGTCGCCGGGTTGATGCGCTCGGCGCTGCTCGCCGCCGATCTCGTGCTGATCCCGGTGCAGCCTTCGCCGCTCGACGGCTGGGCGTCGGCCGAGATGCTCGCGCTTCTGCGCGAAGCGCGCATCTATCGGCCGGATCTCGCCGCGCGCTTCGTCCTGAACCGCTGCGGCGCGCGCACCGTACTGGCGCGTGAGACAGCCGAGACTCTGGCCGATCACGATCCGCCAGCGCTTTCCAGCACGATCGGCCAGCGCATCGCCTTCGCCGCGGCTGCGCAGTCTGGCCGCCTTGTCTGCGAACTTGATGACGACATGCCGGCTGCACGCGAGATCGCGGCGCTGGCCGTCGAGATCGATCGTCTCGGAATCGGAAGGGGGGCATCGTGACCGAGCGTCCGTCCCGCAAAGGTTTCGCCGCTCGGCCTGCCGACCCGGAGCACTGGATCAAGGCCGCCGAGACGCCGCCACGAAATGCTGACGCCGGCGGGTTCACCGCGCGGCTCACCATCGACGTGACGCCCGAGCTGCGCGGACGGATCAAGATCACCGCTTTCCGGCGCAGCGTCACCGTCGCCGACATGCTGCGCGACCTACTCGCGCGCGAATTCCCCCCGACCGAAGGAGACCCCTCATGACCGGCAACGCGGCTCCCCGCTTGCGCGGCGGCCTGTTGCCGTCCGCACGCTCCACCGACGATATGACCCATGTCGAGCTGACATGGATCGAGAAGAAGATCGAATACTGGATCAGGTTCGGCGAGCAAGCGCACGAACTGATCCTCGATCGCCGCCGGCGCGTCGTGTCGTTCGGGCCGAACAGCATGTTCGCGTTCGTCCGATGGGCGGCCAACGATTTCGGCACGATCATATCGCGCATCGACATCGTGCGCGCCGTCAAGCCGGGCGAAGCCTATCAGACGCTGCCCTTCGTGCGCCCCGGCGGCGAAATTCTCCTGAAGATCGAGGGCTGGCCCAAGGTCGAGGACGTGCTGCGCCACATCGACGCCTTGGAGCGCGCCGGCATCGACGCTTGCGACGTGGCGCCCGATCACTGGCGCCATGTCGCCCACCAGATGCAGGCCGGTCACCTACCGCGTCCGTACACTGTCGAACGCCATCAGGCATGGCTCAAGCGGCGGGAGATCGGACGATGACCCGCTTCGGCTATGTCATGCTGACATATCTCGCGGCAATGGGCGCTGCCGTTGCCGCGTTCATTCCGACGCCGATCAGGCTCGTCTGGAACGCCACCGCCAGCGCGCCGCTCGGGCTCTACACCATCGCGCAGGCCGACCGGCTGGAGGTGCCCGAACTGGTCGCCATCATGCCGCCCGAGCCGCTCGCCAACTTCATGGTCGGGCGTGGCTATGTCGGTCACGGTGTGCCGCTCCTGAAGCGTGTGCTCGGCCTGCCGGGACAGCAGGTTTGCCGGATCGGGCGCGACATCATGATCGATGGCATTACCATCGGTTCCGCCCTCAGCCGAGACAAAATGGGCCGCGACCTGCCGGTCTGGCAGGGCTGCCTCACTGTCGCCGACGACGAGCTTTTCCTGATGAACTGGGAAGTCGCCGATAGTCTCGACGGCCGCTACTTCGGGCCGCTTCCGGCTTCCGCCGTGATTGGCCGGGCAATCCCCCTCTACACCGATGAAGACGGCCACGGCCACTTCGTTTGGCGCGCGCCGACGCGGTGACGGCGTGCCCATGCCCATTCCCACCGCAGATCCAAGGAGGCAAGCATGACCCAGATTGGTCAATTCACCCGCACGAAAACCGGCTTCGAAGGAGAGTTCAGAGCAGTCGGCATCAAGGAAGACATCACCCTCGTTCCCGCCGAGCACTCGAACTCCGAGAACGCTCCGGACTATCGCGTTCTGCTCGAAGGCGAGGAGGGTTCCGATATCGGCGCGGGCTGGAAGCATGTCGGTGAACGCGCCGGCGAATATGTTTCCATCGAGATCGACAGCCCGCTCTTTGCCAAGCCTTTGCGCGCCAACCTGTTCCAGTCCGGCGGCGACAGCACGGTCTGGGGGCTACACATGAACCGCCCGGCCAAATCACGCAAGGAGGATTGAGCGGTGCCGGCTCCTTGCCATAGCTCCTATGCCGGTCGGTCGGCCGTCCTGCATAGCGCTGTCCTTTTTATCCTTTCCGGCCTGGCCTTCGCCGCACCCGCCACGGTTTCGGTCTGCGCGCAGAAGCTGCCAGCGACACGCACTGCGACCGGCGATCCTTATGCTGCCCACATCGCCGAGGCATCGCAGCGCTTCGGCATCCCGCAGACATGGATCGTCGCGGTGAAGCGTGCCGAAAGCCATGACGACGTGCGCGCCGTATCGCCTGCCGGTGCTCTCGGGCTCATGCAGATCATGCCCGGCACATGGGCCGAATTGCGTGCCCGTTACCGGCTTGGGCGCGACCCGTTCGATCCGCGCGACAACATCATCGCCGGCACGGCCTATCTGCGCGAGATGCTCGATCGCTACGGCATGGTTTCGGCCATGCTCGCGGCTTACAATGCGGGACCGGCGCGCTATGACGAATACCTCGCAACCGGCCGTACCCTGCCGGCCGAAACGCGCGCCTATGTTGCCTTGCTTGCACCCGCTCTGGGCAGCGCAGCCCCCTCGGACAGGCCGCGAACCGCGCTCCAGCCACCGGCCGATTGGCGAGAGGCGCCGCTCTTCGTGGCGCGCGACGACAACCGCCGGCCTGCCGATGATCGAGCCGCCTATCGTCCGTCGAGCGGCCAGCAACCTTCCGTTCCGGCGCAGGACGATCGCGCCGCCCGATCACAGCCAGACACCATTTTCCTCGCCCGGCGCGAGGGGGACGGTCCGCAATGACGGTCAACCGGCTCTTTCGCATCCTGTCGGGCTCTGGCGCATCATGGAGGGTGCTGGGGGTGGAGGCAGGAGAAGCAACCGGAGGATGGCAGGATAAAAGGGCGCACATTGCGCGGCGGTCGGGGGTTTGTTTTTGTTTGGGTTTCTGCCCCGTTGCGAACATTTCCCGGCTCTGCCGCAATGTTTGCAAACGACCCAACCCGCTGTCTCTACGAGATTTTTTAAACATTGCGGGGCTGTGCCATGGCTGATGAGCGCGAGTTCCGCATCCGACCGGGGCGCATCCGGTCCAGCCGGGCGCAGTCGGCGCGGCCCTTCATTTCGCAGGCGCTCGCCGCGGCGAAGAAGGCGGGCGGCGGCGTGTCTCGCTCCGGACGCGTCGTCTCCGGCAACCGCTCGCGCTTCGGTTACGGCCAGCGTGCCAGCATCCAGGCCAATCGACTGATCTCGTCGCGCTCGCGCGGCGCCGTCGTCAAGGCGCGCGTCCTGCGGCATTCGGCGCGCACTGCGCCACTCGGCACCCATCTCAATTATCTGCGCCGCGAGGGCGTGACTCGTGACGGGGAAAAGGCCTGCCTGTTCGGACCGGGCACCGAGAATGCTGACGCCAGCGCTTTCGCCGAGCGGAGCCAGGATGATCGTCACCACTTCCGGTTCATCGTCTCGCCGGACGACGCCGTGGAAATGTCCGATCTCAAATCCTTCACCCGCGATCTCATCGGACAGATGGAGAAGGACCTCGGCACCCGGCTCGACTGGGTGGCCGTTGATCACTGGAACACCGAGCATCCCCATGTCCATTTGATCGTGCGCGGCGTCCGCGACGACGGCCAGGATCTCGTCATCTCGCGCGACTATATCAAGGAGGGCATGCGCGACCGGGCGCGCGATCTCATCACCCAGGAGCTGGGGCCGCGCACCGACCTCGACATCCGCCGCACGCTGGAGCGCCAGATTGAATCGGAACGCTGGACCCAGCTCGACCGGCAGCTTGTCCGGGATGCACGAGAGACCGGCATCATCGATCTCGCGCCGCGAGCCGATCAGCAGCGCGACGAATTCCATGCCCTGAAGGTTGGACGCCTGCGCAGGCTGGAAGTCCTTGGTCTTGCCGGACAGGTCGGCCACTCGCAATGGTTTATCAAACCGGAAGCCGAGGCGGTGCTGCGCGAACTTGGCGAGCGCGGCGACATCATCAAACGGATGCACAAGGCGCTGACGGAGCGAGGCATCGAGCGCGGTTCGGCCAACTATGTGCTGGCAGGCGAAAGCCTCGATGAGCCGATCATCGGCCGCCTGGTCGATCGCGGTCTCGACGAAGAGCTGAAGGGCTCGGCCTATGCCGTCGTCGACGGCGTTGATGGCCGCACCCATCACATCAAGCTGCCCGATCTCGATGCGGCCGGCGACAGCGCTCCCGGCTCGATTGTCGAACTGCGCAAGTTCGATGACGCGCGGGGTGAGCGCCGCGTCGCGCTCGCCGTTCGCTCCGATCTCGACATCGAGCGACAGGTCACGGCATCGGGCGCGACCTGGCTCGACCGGCAGGCGGTGGCAAGAGAGACATTGTCGCTCTCCGATGGCGGCTTCGGCGCCGAGGTGCAGCAGGCCATGGACCGGCGTGCTGACCATCTTGTCGAGCAGGGTCTGGCCGAGCGTCAGGGACGTAGCGTGGTGTTCGCCCGCCGGCTGGTCGAGACCTTGCGCCGCCGTGAGCTCGATGCGCTTGGCGAGAAACTCGCCACCGAGGCGGGTCAGCCATTCAACCGGGCCGCAGGCGGCGAATATGTCGCTGGCATCTATCGCCAGCGCTTCGCGCTCGCCTCCGGCCGCTACGCGATGATCGACGACGGCCTCGGCTTCCAGCTCGTACCGTGGTCGCCATCCCTCGAAAAGCAGCTCGGCCGCCACGTCTCCGGCGTCGCCCGCAACGACGGCGGCATCGACTGGAGCTTTGGCCGCAAGAGGGGGCTCGGCCTGTAAACCTCAATACATGAAAGGACCAACGCCATGTCCGCGACGAAAATCCTCTGGGGCCAGATCCTCACCGTCCTTCTGATCGTGCTGATGACGACCTGGGGCGCGACACAGTGGACGGCCTGGCAGCTCGGCTTCCAGCCGCAGCTCGGCCATCCCTGGTTCCAGATCGCCGGCTGGCCGATCTATTATCCACCGGCCTTCTTCTGGTGGTGGTATTTTTACGATGCCTATGCGCCGCCGATCTTCATCGAAGGCGGTATGATAGCGGCGTCCGGCGGCTTCATCGCCATCGCGGTTGCGATCGGCATGTCGGTCTGGCGGGCGCGCGAGGCCAAGAATGTTGCGACCTACGGATCGGCTCGTTGGGCCGAGCCGGAAGAAGTGAAGGCCGCAGGTCTGCTCGACCAGGACGGCGTTGTTCTCGGCAAGCTCGATCGGGCCTATCTGCGGCATGACGGTCCGGAGCATGTCCTGTGTTTCGCGCCGACCAGATCGGGCAAAGGCGTCGGCCTGGTCGTGCCCTCGCTCCTGACCTGGCCGGGCTCGGCCATCGTCCACGACATCAAGGGCGAAAACTGGACACTCACCGCCGGCTTCCGATTCGAGCACGGTCGGGTGCTGCTGTTCGATCCGACCAACGCACAATCGGCCGCCTACAATCCGCTGCTCGAGGTGCGCCGGGGTGAATGGGAAGTCCGCGACGTCCAGAACATTGCCGACATCCTGGTCGATCCCGAGGGGTCACTGGACAAGCGGAACCATTGGGAGAAGACCAGCCACGCGCTGTTGGTCGGAGCGATCCTGCATGTCCTTTATGCCGAGAAGGACAAGACGCTGGCCGGCGTCGCGGCATTTCTGTCCGATCCGAAGCGGCCGATCGAATCGACGCTCGCCGCCATGATGAAAACGGCGCATCTCGGTGACGCAGGTCCGCACCCGGTCATCGCGTCGGCGGCGCGTGAGCTGCTGAACAAATCCGACAACGAGCGATCGGGCGTACTGTCGACCGCCATGTCGTTTCTGGGTCTTTACCGCGATCCTGTCGTCGCTGAGGTGACGCGTCGTTGCGACTGGCGCATCACCGACATCGTGGGCGAAAGGCGTCCAACGACGCTCTACCTCGTCGTGCCCCCAAGCGACATCAACCGGACAAAGCCGCTGATTCGCCTGATCCTCAACCAGATCGGACGTCGCCTGACCGAGGACCTGCAGGCGAAGGCTGGGCGGCACAGGCTGCTGCTGATGCTGGATGAGTTTCCGGCTTTGGGAAGGCTGGATTTTTTCGAGTCAGCCCTGGCCTTCATGGCGGGCTATGGGCTCAAATCATTCCTGATTGCGCAGTCGCTAAACCAGATCGAGAAGGCATATGGGCCGAACAACTCGATCCTCGACAACTGCCATGTGAGGGTGTCGTTTGCCACGAATGACGAGAGGACCGCGAAGAGGGTGAGCGACGCGCTCGGCACCGCCACCGAGATGAAGGCGATGAAGAACTATGCCGGGCATCGGCTGTCGCCCTGGCTGGGGCATCTGATGGTCTCGCGCTCGGAAACCGCGCGGCCGCTGCTCACCCCCGGCGAGATCATGCAGCTTCCTCCGGCCGACGAGATCGTCATGGTCGCTGGAACTCCGCCGATCCGGGCGAAGAAGGCGCGATACTTCGAGGATGCGCGGTTTCAGGAGCGGATATTGCCGCCGCCCGAACTCGCCCGATCCGATACGCCACGCCCCGACGACTGGAGCCGTTTGCCGATTCCGATCCGTCCCGCGGTCGCTGAGGCGCCCGCGGGGGTGACCGCGGAAGATGAGGACCCGACCGAATCCGAGCACCGGCATCAGCCTGAGTTGAATCGCGTGAAACCCGTCGAGAAGAAGGAGCCGATCGAGAACGAATTCGAGATCGAACCGCTCGACGAGATGGAGGAGGAAGCCACCCGAAACCGCCGAATAGCTCGTCTTATACAAGGCGTGGCGCGACAGGTCTCACTCGACCCCAATGACGGGATGGAACTATGAGCACCATGACCGGCAGAAAAAAGAAGGCGCAGATCTCCGTCTATCTCGAACCCGACGTCATGACGATGCTCTCGGACTATGCCGCCCGTCGGGAGCAGCCGATGTCCTTGATCGTGGAGGCGGCCGTCGCCTCGTTTCTGTCGCCGGACGACGTCGAACGGCGGGAGGCACTGATTGCCAAGCGCCTCGATCAGATCGACCGCCGCATGACGCGGCTGGAGCGCGATCTTGGCATCTCGATCGAAACGCTGGCCGTCTTCGTGCGTTTCTGGCTCACGACCACGCCAGCCTTGCCCGAACCGGCCGCACAGGCGGCGCGGGCCAAGGCCGGCGAGCGCTACGAGGCGTTTGTCACGGCACTCGGCCGCCGGCTCGCTCAAGGCCCAAAACTGCGGCAGGAAATCTCCGAGGACATCACCGACTCATCCGATGGACAGGTCTCGCCACACGCGGGCACATACCGAGAATAGTAGTCGCCTGAGTGGGTTCAAGAAGACAGTTCCATCGCCGTTTTCCTGTATTTGCACGCTACACTACTACGACGCCAATTCCTTGTTGAATCGCATGCACTTCCGGCTCTTTTAATCATCCCCGTCCTGGGACCGTCTGATTTCCCCGGCGAGAAACGGGGATCGGATGGCAGTCTCTCATCGAAATTCGGAAGGCTTTGCGCGTGGCGCGCGGATGCTGCGCACCGCGCTCGGTGCTGCCATCGCCCGCTTTCTGGAAGACCCCGGCGTCGTCGAGGTGATGCTCAATCCCGATGGTCGGCTGTGGATCGACCGTCTCTCTGAGGGCATGTCCGACAGCGGCGAGCGCATCTTGCCCGCGGATGGCGAACGCATCATCCGTCTGGTCGCTCACCATGTTGGCGCGGAAGTTCACGCCGGTGCTCCGCGTGTTTCGGCCGAATTGCCCGACAGCGGCGAACGCTTCGAAGGTCTCCTGCCTCCGATCGTCACAGGTCCGGCCTTCGCCATCCGCAAGCCGGCGATCTCGGTCTTCACCCTCGACGACTATGTTGCGGCAGGAACGATGACCGCCGATCAGGCGGCGTTGCTGCGCGAGGCTGTCGCATCGCACGCCAATGTGCTCGTTGCCGGCGGCACGGGCACCGGCAAGACGACACTCACCAATGCGCTGCTGGCCGAAGTCGCGAAAGGATCGGACCGGCTTCTCATCATCGAGGACACGCGCGAGCTCCAAAGCCAGTCCGAGAACAAGGTGCCGATGCGGACCAAGGACTTCATAGCCAATCTGACCGATCTGGCGCGCTCGGCCATGCGCTTCCGGCCCGATCGCATCATCGTCGGCGAGGTACGAGGCCCGGAAGCCCTCGATCTCCTGAAACTTTGGGGAACCGGGCATCCCGGCGGCATCGGCACCATCCACGCCGGCACCAGCATCGGCGCGCTCCGCCGGCTCGAACAGCTCATTCAGGAAGCCGTCGTCACCGTCCCCAAGGCACTGATCGCCGAGACCATCGACATCGTGGCGGTCCTCTCCGGCCGCGGCTCCGCGCGCCGGCTCTCAGAACTCGCTCGTGTCGAAGGACTCGGGTCCGACGGCGACTACCGTGTCGCCCCCGCCCGCTTTTCCCCCGACCGCCAACCGCTCCCGAAAGGAGAATAGTCATGACCTTCGATGCTCCTCCCATCCTGACCACGGTGCTGGATCAGGCGAATGCGCCGACGCCATCCGTCCTGCGCGGTATCCGTCGTCACCTCAAGAGCCCGATGGCACTCGCTACGATCATGATGATGGCGGCTGTGCCGGCTCACGCGTCCGGCTCCTCCATGCCATGGGAGGCGCCGCTCCAGTCGATCCTCGAATCCATCGAGGGGCCGGTGGCCAAGATCGTCGCCGTGATCATCATCATTGCCACCGGCCTTGCCCTTGCTTTCGGCGATACGAGCGGCGGCTTCAGGAGGCTGATCCAGATCGTCTTCGGCCTGTCGATCGCCTTCGCCGCCAGTTCCTTCTTCCTCAGCTTCTTCTCGTTCGGCGGCGGGGCGCTCGTCTGATGGCGGGTGTTCTGGAACACGCCAGCGAGGTGCCGGGCTTCACCGTCACCGTCCACCGGGCACTCACCGAGCACATCCTGCTCGGCGGCGCTCCGAGAAGCATCGCCATCATGAATGGAACGCTCGCCGGGGCCGTGGGCCTCGGCCTGCGCCTCTGGCTGGTTGGCCTCGCCATCTGGGCGGTCGGGCATTTCGCGGCGGTCTGGGCGGCGAAGCGCGATCCGCTTTTCGTGGAAGTCGGCCACCGTCACCTTCGTATCCCCGGACATCTGTCGGTTTGAGGGCGTGGCCATGATGAACCTTGCCGAATACCGCCGCACCGCCAGCCGCCTCCCGGACTTCCTGCCCTGGGCCGCGCTCGTCGGCGAAGGTGTCGTTCTGAACAAGGACGGATCGCTGCAAAGGACGGCGCAATTTCGCGGTCCGGATCTGGAATCTTCTGTTGCTGCCGAACTGGTCGCCGTCGCCGCCCGGCTGAACAATGCCTTCCGCCGTCTCGGCTCAGGCTGGGCGATCTTCGTGGAAGCCCAACGCCAGGAGGCGGCAACCTATCCCGACAGCCACTTTCCCGATCCGGCGTCGGCTCTGCTCGACGCCGAGCGCAAGGCCGATTTCGAAGAGCAGGGCAGCCATTTTATTTCCGGCTACTTCCTGACCTTTACCTATCTCTCGCCTGCTGAAGATGCCGCGCGTACCGAGACCTGGCTCTACGAGGGGCGCGAGCGCTCCGGCGTCGATCCTAACGAAATCCTGCGCGGCTTCGTCGATCGTACCGATCGCGTGCTGGCGCTGCTCGACGGTTTCATGCCGGAATGCCACTGGCTCGACGATAGTGAGACGCTGACCTACCTGCACTCGACCGTTTCCACCAACCGGCATCGCGTCCGCGTTCCGGAAACGCCGATGTATCTCGATGCGCTGCTGGCCGATCAGCCGCTGACCGGCGGATTGGAGCCACGCCTCGGCAACACGCATCTGCGCATCCTCACCATCGTCGGCTTTCCGACCGCGACCACGCCCGGAATCCTCGACGATTTGAACGGGCTTGCCTTTCCCTATCGCTGGTCGACACGCGCGATCCTGCTCGACAAGACCGACGCAATCAGGCTGCTCACCCGCATCCGTCGCCAGTGGTTTGCGAAGCGCAAGTCGATCGCCGCCATACTGAAAGAAGTGATGACCAACGAGGCGTCCGTCCTCCTGGACACCGACGCGGCGAACAAGGCGGCCGATGCGGACATCGCGCTTCAGGAACTCGGCGCCGATTATGCCGGCATGGCCCACGTCACGGCAACTATCGCCGTATGGGACACCGATCCCCGCCTAGCCGACGAAAAGCTCCGGCTTGTCGAAAAAGTGGTCCAGGGCCGTGACTTCACGGCGATGCCCGAAACCATCAATGCCGTCGATGCCTGGCTCGGCTCACTGCCGGGGCATGTCTACGCCAACGTCCGCCAGCCGCCGATCTCGACGCTCAATCTCGCCCACATGATCCCCCTCAGTGCCGTGTGGGCGGGGCCGGAACGGGATGACCATTTCGGTGCGCCGCCCTTGCTCTTTGGCAAGACCGAAGGAAGCACCCCGTTCCGGCTTTCCATTCACGTCGGCGATGTCGGGCACACGCTCGTCGTCGGACCGACAGGCTCGGGCAAGAGCGTGCTGCTCGCCTGCATGGCGCTCCAGTTCCGGCGCTACGAGGGAAGCCAGGTTTTCGCCTTCGATTTCGGCGGCTCGATCCGGGCCGCAGCCCTTGCCATGGGCGGCGACTGGCATGATCTCGGCGGTGATCTCACCGAGGGAGACGCCTTTTCCGTCTCGCTCCAGCCGCTTGCGCGCATCCATGATGTACCGGAACGCGCCTGGGCAGCCGACTGGATCGTCGCCATCCTGACACGCGAGAGCATCGCGATCACGCCCGACGTCAAGGAACATATCTGGACGGCGCTGACCTCTCTCGCCTCGGCGCCGGTCGAGGAACGCACCATCACCGGCCTGACGGTGCTGCTGCAATCGAACGACCTCAAGCAGGCGCTCAGGCCCTATTGCGTCGGCGGTCCCTATGGCCGGCTGCTCGATGCCGAAAGCGAGCACCTCGGCGGCGCGTCGGTGCAGGCCTTCGAGATTGAGGGGTTGGTCGGCACCGGCGCCGCTCCGGCCGTCCTGTCCTATCTGTTCCACCGCATCGGTGACCGGCTCGATGGCTCGCCCACCTTGCTCATCATCGACGAGGGGTGGCTGGCGCTCGATGACGAAGCCTTTTCCGGGCAGTTGCGGGAATGGCTGAAAACACTCCGCAAGAAGAACGCATCGGTCATCTTCGCAACGCAGTCGCTGTCCGACATCGACAATTCGGCGATCGCCCCCGCGATCATCGAAAGTTGCCCGACGCGCCTGCTTCTTCCGAATGAGCGCGCCGTCGAACCGCAGATTACCGCGATCTACCAGCGCTTCGGGTTGAACGCGCGCCAGATCGAGATCCTCGCGCGGGCCACGCCGAAGAAGGACTACTACTGCCAGAGCCGCAGGGGGAACCGCCTGTTCGATCTGGGCCTGTCCGAAGTCGGTCTAGCCCTGACGGCCGCCTCCTCGAAATCCGACCAGTCCGCCATCACCCGCATCTTCGCCGAGCATGGCCGGGACGATTTCCTCGCCGCCTGGCTTCGCCTGCGCGGCGTCGACTGGGCCGCGGACCTCATTCCCGACCTCGCCAATCTCATCCCCCAGCCCGACAAGGAGGCTCAATCATGAAGACCTACCGTTTCCGCGCGGCATTGCTTGCCGCATCCTTTCTTGCCCTCTCAGGCCCGGTCTCGCTCGTTCTGGCGCCGCCGGCGTCCGCCGCCTGGATCGTCTACGACCCGACGAACTATTCGCAGAATCTCCTGTCCGCCGCGCGCGCCCTGGAGCAGATCAACAACCAGATCACCAGCCTGCAAAACGAAGCGCAGATGCTGATCAACCAGGCACGCAATCTCGCCAGCCTGCCGTACTCGTCTCTCCAGCAGATCCAGCAGTCCGTTCAGCGCACGCAGCAGCTTCTGTCCCAGGCGCAGAACATCGCGTTCGACGTCGGCCAGATCGATCAGGCGTTTCAGTCGAAATACGCCAATGTCTCGCTTTCGGCTACCGACGCGCAACTCGTCGCCGATGCAAAGGAGCGCTGGAAGAATAGCGTCGGCGGCCTTCAGGACGCCATGCGCGTGCAGGCCACCGTCGTTGGCAATATCGACACCAACCGCACCGAGATGTCGCAACTGGTCGGTCAGAGCCAGAGCGCGACTGGCGCACTTCAGGCCGCGCAGGCAGGCAACCAGCTTCTCGCCCTTCAGTCGCAGCAGCTTTCCGATCTTACGGCACTGCTTGCCGCCAATGGACGGTCCACCGCGCTCACCGAAGCCGAACGGGCCGCCGCGGCCGAACAGGGGCGCGTGCAGCGCCAGCGCTTCCTGACGCCAGGCTCCGGCTATCAGGCCGGCAGCGCCAAGATGTTCAACTGAGGGCGCTGGCCATGGACGGCAACATGCTGGCCCGTCTGGGCGCCGTCGTCTTTGTCGCCGTCGCGGTCACCGCGACGGCGACCGAGATGATCAGAAAGAGAGAGACCCCCGCGCCATGGACACGATCCACAGCCGCCGCCGGATCGCCGGTGGATCCCCTCCGCCTCGGCCAGCGCCGGTGCCAGCAGCTTGGGCAAGCTGCCACGAGCGATACCGAATGCCTGCGCATCTGGTCGGAAACCCGCGACCGCTTCCTTGGCAGGGCTTCCGCGCCGGCCGCCCCACAGATTGTCGAAGGGCAGTAAATCATGGGCGGCAGCGGCGTCATCGACAATTTCCTCGGGGTCTTCACCTCCTATATCGACAGCGGGTTCGGTCTTCTCGGCGGCGAGGTCGCCTTCATCGCCACCACGCTGATCGTCATTGACGTTACGCTCGCCGCCCTGTTCTGGAGCTGGGGCGCCGACGACGACATCATCGCCCGCCTGGTGAAGAAGACCCTGTTCGTGGGTGTCTTCGCTTACCTGATCTCAAACTGGAACAATCTTGCCCGCATCATCTTCGAGAGCTTTGCCGGCCTCGGCCTCAAAGGATCGGGCACCGGCTTTTCGACGGCGGATCTCCTGCGGCCCGGCAAAGTGGCGCAGGTCGGTCTCGATGCAGCCCGTCCGCTGCTGGAATCCATTTCCGACCTCATGGGCTGGGTCGCATTCTTTGAGAATTTCATCCAGATCGCGTGCCTGCTGTTCGCCTGGGCGCTCGTCCTGCTGGCGTTCTTCATTCTGGCCATCCAGCTGTTCGTCACGCTGATCGAATTCAAGCTGACCACTCTGGCCGGGTTCGTCCTCATCCCGTTCGGGCTGTTCGGAAAGACGGCTTTCATGGCCGAAAGGGTTCTCGGCAATGTTGTCTCTTCCGGCATCAAGGTGCTGGTGCTCGCCGTCATCATCGGCATCGGCTCCACCCTGTTCAGCCAGTTCACGGCCGGTTTCGGCGGCGCCACACCGACGATCGACGATGCCATGGCTGTCGTGCTGGCAGCACTTTCGCTCCTGGGCCTCGGCATCTTCGGTCCCGGCATCGCCAACGGTCTCGTTTCCGGTGGGCCGCAGCTTGGCGCGGGTGCTGCCGTCGGCACCGGCCTTGCCGTTGGTGGCGCAGCGCTTGCCGCAGGCGGCGCGGCCGGTCTGGCCTTGCGGGGTGGCGCCGCGGCATTGTCCGGTGGCGCGGCGGCTGCTCGGGGTGGAGCGGCGGCGGCGGGTGCCGCATCGACCGCCTATAATCTTGGATCGATGGGGCAGACTGGCGCCGGAGGCGTTGCGTCGGGTCTCGGTGGTGTCGCCCGCGGCGCAGGCTCCGCCGCCGTCTCGCCGCTCAAGCGCGCAGCCGGGCGAGCGGCCGAAAGCGTCAAATCGAATTTCTCCGACGGCGTGAAAGGCGGCTTCAGCGCGACTGGCGGCTCTTCCACGCTCGGCACTATCGGCGGCGCTGAGGCTGCCAATGATGATTCCTTTGCCGCCGCCCCGTCGGCTTCGCGCGATGGTCCTCCCGATTGGGCCAAACGCATGAAACGCAGCCAGCACTTCAGCCACGGCGTTTCCGCGGCCGCCCATGCCGTTCGTTCCGGTGACAGCCATGGTGGCGGCACTTCCGTCAATCTCTCCGAAAGTGACCGCTCATGAGCTTCTTCAAACGACCGGCAGCCCATTACGGCAAGACTCCGC
>NZ_JAHWRG010000026.1:0-23724 GCF_024539785.1 Ochrobactrum sp. BTU2
GTACGCCGCAAAAGCATGAAAATGGCTGCAATCGAGCTCGGCGTAACAACCTCAGCTATCAGTCATCGTATGAAAAAACTGGAGGCGGATTTGGGTGTGCGATTGCTCAACCGTACCAGCCGCTCCCTCACGCCGACCGAAGCCGGTGCGGCACTCGCGACACAACTTGAAAGCGGACTGCGGACGATAGGGGAGGCCTTGGAAGCTCTGACCAGTCAGCGCGACTTTCCATCGGGGCGCATAAGGCTCAACGCGCTGCGCGATGCTGCACGACTGATCATCGCGCCCATCTTACCGCGCTATACGCAAACCTATCCCGATATGCATCTCGACATCACTATAGATGACCAGATGGTTGATATCGTCGCTGAGGGCTTCGATGCGGGGATCCGTTATGGTGATCGGGTGCCGCAGGATATGATTGGCGTTGCGCTGACCGGTCCCTTGCAATGGATTGTGGTCGGATCTCCGGCATTGATATCAAGGGCAGGGTGCCCCGAAACGCCGGACGATCTGCTCCGCTTGCCGTGTATAGAGACGAGGCTCGGGGACAATTCCCGATATGCATGGGAATTGGGGAACGGTGCTTCCTTGCGCCGGGTCGATGTGAAAGGACCGATTTGCGCCAATGAAACCGAACAGGCTGTGGAAGCCGCTTTGGGCGGGATCGGCTTTGCCTATTGTCTGGAGCCATTGGTCAAGAACTACCTGGACGCAGGTGCGCTTGAAGCCGTGCTACCGGACTGGGCTTCGGAAGGTCCGCCCCTGACCATGTATTATCCGAGCAGACGACAGGTTCCATCTGGTTTGCGACGGCTCATCGATCTCATCCGCGAAGATCAGGGCCTCGCGAAATTGGTGGTCGCTGAGGAAGTCGGATCACGTTAAGAGCCGTTGTTGATTATTCGTCATTCTTTCGTTGAGTAACACTCAGCAGATTAGCATTGCCTCGGCTCCCCTTCGGGATCAAATATGCGTCACACCTGTTATGCATGGGATCGGCGCTGTCTTCCATGCGTGGTCAAACCATTTCACTCATGGAGATGCGTTATGCATTATTCTGCAGCGGCTGATCGCTATCAGTCAGATATGATCTATCGCCGCACCGGTCGGAGCGGTATCGACCTGCCAGCGATATCGCTTGGCCTCTGGCACAATTTCGGTGGCCGGGATGTCTACGAAAACGGTCGCGCGATTCTCCGTCGCGCCTTCGATCTGGGCGTGACCCATTTCGATCTAGCGAACAATTATGGCCCGCCTCCCGGATCTGCCGAAGAAAACTTCGGTCGCATCATGACCAGCGATTTTCGACCTTATCGCGATGAGATGATTATCTCATCGAAAGCCGGTTGGGACATGTGGCCGGGGCCTTACGGTGGCATTGGCGGCAGCCGCAAATATCTGATTGCCAGTCTCGACCAGTCGCTGCAGCGGATGGGTCTCGACTATGTCGACATCTTCTATTCGCACCGTGTCGATGCCACGACGCCTCTGGAAGAGACGATGGGAGCGCTCGCGCATCTGCATCGCCAGGGCAAGGCGCTTTATGTCGGTATTTCGAGCTATTCGCCGGAACTGACGCTGAAGGCGGCGGCGATCCTGAAGGAAGAGCGCGTGCCGCTTTTCATTCACCAGCCGAATTACAACATGTTCAATCGCTGGATCGAGAATGGGCTTCTCGATACGCTGGATGAACTGGGCACCGGTTGCATCGTGTTTTCGCCGCTGGCTCAGGGTTTGCTGACATCGCGCTATCTGAACGGCATTCCGGAAGGTGCGCGGGCGAATCAGGGCGGCTCCCTGAAAGCCAGCGCAGAGAACGAAGAACTGCTGGGGCGCATCCGGGCATTGAACGTCATTGCGGAGCGTCGTGGACAGACTTTGGCCCAGATGGCAATTGCGTGGACGCTTCGCGATCCGCGCGTCACCTCTTCGCTCATCGGGGCAAGCTCGGTCGCGCAGCTTGAAAACTCTTTGGGTGCTTTGAAGGGACTGGAATTCAGTGCCGAGGAACTGGCTGAAATTGACCAGTATGCGCATGATGGCGGAACCGACTGGTGGAAGAGCTCGACTTCGCTTTGAGCGTCAAGTTTAACGAACAAAATGATAAAAGGCCGTACGCTTTGCGTGCGGCCTTTTTGCTGGAGCGCATCCCGAAAAGTGTGAAACGGTTTTCGGGATGCGCTTCAAAACAAATATTGAGAGCGCCGATCTGATTCAATCAGATCGAAATGCGCTCTAGGAATAAGATGCGGCGAAAGCAATTCACGTGGCGAGATGAAATTGCTATAGGCGAGAGGGGTTCACGGCTGGCGCACGATCCCGCGCCAAGTCTGGCCTTCGGGGGAAGTATATTCGAGAAGATGTCGCTGCGGTCTATTAAGGGCAGTTTGAAATATCCGCTGATCCGTGCGGGGCTGGAGGCTATTGCCTTTTCCGGTGCGTCGGCGCTTTTCCCTTCTGCCGGTGGGCGCGGTGTCGTCTTCACGATGCATCACGTCAAACCGGAAGATGGGACAGATCGGTCAGACCCCAACGCCATTCTTTCGATTACGCCGCAAACGCTTGAAATGGCGATAGAAGCGGCATTGGAAGCGGGCCTTGTGCCGGTGCATTTGCATGACTTGCCGAGGCTGCTTTCCGAACAAGGCAGCACCCGGAAATATGTCGCCTTCACGCTGGACGACGGTTATCGGAACAATGCAGACTTCGCGGCCCCTGTGTTTGCCAGATACAGCATTCCCTACACGATTTTCATCACGACGGGTTTCGTGGAACGCAAGCGATCCATGTGGTGGCGGACGATTGCGGCTCTGGTGACGGAGGCCGACAGTTTCCAGTTCGACTTTGGCGGCGGTGTTCTCGATGTGCGCGCAGCAACTCCGGCCCAGAAATCAGCGGCCTTTGCCCAGCTTGTGCAGTTCATGCAGTGTTTCGACGAAGACGAGGCAGTAGCCCGCATAGATGCAGCTGCACAGACGGTCGGGATCGACGCAATTTCCCTTGTCGATGAATCGGTGATGAACCCATCGGAATTGCGCGCTCTTGCGCTCGATCCGCTTGTGCATCTTGGCGCGCACACTGTCACTCATGTCAATTTACGTCGTGTCGACGACGAAAGACTGGCCAAGGAAATCGCTGACTCGACCGAATCAGTAGGAGGCTATGCTGGTTACAGGCCGCGATCCTTTGCCTATCCATATGGATGGAAGGCGGCCGTTGGCGAACGCGAGATTGGGGCGGTTTCAGAAGGCGGGTTCGATGTGGGCGTGACCACCCAGCCCGGTGTGCTGCAGCAAACAGGTGTTATGCCAGCCGCAGCGATTCCGCGTATTTCACTCAACGGCTATTTTCAGAAGAAACGCTATATAAAGGTGCTTGTTTCAGGCCTGCCGTTCAAGCTGCTCTAGCAATAGTCCATTTCCAGAAATACTGCCCTGAAACACGAAAGGCCGCCTGTCGGCAGCCTTCGTAAAACCTGATCTGGAGAAAAACTGGAGCGGGCGAAGGGATTCGAACCCTCGACCCCAACCTTGGCAAGATTACGCTGATCGTACGCCACACTATCCAAAATCGCGAAAATATACTATAAATCATAGTGTTAGTCTGATCTCTATTCGCTATCATTCGCCATGATAGACCGAAAATTTCGCTTACACTGCTTACTTATTGCTTACACGGGTGCTATTATCAAGCCGTGTAAGCAGAGCGATCAAGCGAGGAAGCGACATGGCCAAACTGACGAAGAAGGCCGTTGAGGCGCTGGAAGCGCCGGCTACGGGACAAGCATTCCTGTGGGATGGAGAGTTGAAAGGCTTCGGCATCCGCGTGACCAAGGCCGGGGTCAAGACCTTCATCATCCAGTACCGAAACGCCGAGGGGAAAAGCCGCCGCATCAACATCGGCCGCTTTGGCATCATGACCGTCGAGAACGCGCGTGATGAAGCCAAGATCAAGCTCGGCGCGGTCGCTGCCGGTGAGGACCCGGCCGATACTGACGACAATGCCCACCAGCAGGCCACGGTTTCCGATCTCTGCGACTGGTATCTCACCGAGGCCGAGGCCGGTCGCATCCTCGGCCGCCGCAATCGACCGATCAAGAAGTCGACCCTTGCCATGGACAAGAGCCGCATCGAAACGCACATCAAGCCGCTCCTTGGCAAGCGTCTCGCCCACACCTTGAAGGTAGCTGACATCGAGGGGATGCAATCCGATATCGTGGCCGGCAAGACGGCGAAGCCGCGAGGCAAGGGCCGAGGCGGCGTCACCACCGGCGGACCCGGCGTTGCATCCCGCGCTGTCGGAACCCTTCAAAGCATCCTTGGTCATGCCGCTCGTCTCGACAAGCTGGAAAGCCATCCCAGCCGGGGAGCGCGTAAGCTGGCGGGCAACAAGAAGCAGCGGCGCCTCAGCGTAGCCGAGATCAGGAAGCTCGGCGCGGCGATGCGTCATGCGGAGCGCGACGGTGAAAACCCGGTGGCGCTCGCCATCGTCCGGTTCCTGGCACTCACCGGCTTCCGCATCTCCGAGGGGCAGGGCCTGCAACGGCATTGGCTCCATGCCGATGCCGGCTATGTCGCCTTCCCCGACACCAAGGGGGATGCGCAGATTCGTGCGATCGGTCCTTCCGCCGCGAAGATCGCTGCCGGCCAGCCGATTCGCGGAAAAAGCCCCTATGTCTTCCCGTCCGATATTACCGACGGGCATTTCACGGCGGCCAAGGCTTGCCTCTTCAGGCTCTGCGCCAGCGTCGGGATCAAGGGTATCACGCCGCACACGTTGCGTCATACGTTCGGCAGCGTCGCCGGCGATCTCGGCTTCTCCGAACTGACGATCAGGGCACTGCTTGGCCATGCCGCCCAGAGCGTGACCCAGGGCTATGTGCATATCGACGAGGCTCTGAAGCTCGCCGTCACCCGCACCTGCGAGGAGATCGCCTCCCTGCTGGATGAAGAGGACAAGGCTGGACTTCCCGAGCAGGAAGAAAAGCGGGCAGCATGATGGTGCAAGGCAAAAAGCTGCACTCCGTCCCCGGCGGCAGTTGGCCTTGCATTGTTAGTCAAATGGATGTACATATTCGAAGGAATGAAAACTTGCTCAGGTCACTACCCATGCCACAGAAACAGACTAGACTACATCAGGACGCGCCGGGCCGGGTAGAACGGCTCGGGTTCCGGATTGACGAAGCGACGAAGGATCTCATCGAGCGTGCCGCGTATCTCTCGCAGCGCAAGGTGAGCGACTTCTGCGTGACGGCGCTTGCCGACACGGCACGCCGGACGATTGCCGAGCATGAAATGCTCGTGCTCTCCGACCGGGACCGCGAGGCTTTCTTCAATGCGCTGATCAATCCGCCGGCGCCGAGCGATCGTCTTCAGCGCGCGTTCGCCGACCACAAGCGCCGGGTCACCCCGTAAGAATGGCATCCTCCCAACCGGATTTGCAGATCGTGCCGCTCGCGGCCGACCATGATCGCGATGCCTTTTCGTGCGGGGTAGACGGCCTCGACCGTTATCTGCGGACGCAGGCGAGCCAAGACGTACGGCGCAAGGCGAACGGTGTCTTCATGCTCATCGAACCGGAGCAGCCCCGAACGGTGCTCGGCTATTACACGCTCTGCGCGACGGGCTTGCCGCAGGGCGACGTTCCCGTCGCCGCCCGCAAGCATATCCCGCGTTATCCGCTGGTAAGCGCCACGCTGGTCGGGCGCCTTGCGGTATCGACCGCACGGCAAGGGGAACGCCTAGGGGCGATCCTGCTCGCCGACGCCGTGCAGCGTGCTTACGCCTCCGCCTCGACTATCGGTTCGTCGATGCTGGTCGTTGACGCAATCAGTGAGCGCGCTGCCGCCTTCTACGAAGGCAACGGGTTTGTGCGCCTGCCGGATTCGATGCGACTGGTGCTGCCCATGTATGTCATCGAGAAGATGCTGAAGTCCTGATCAGGCTCAAGCGCAACTGAAGCTCTCCTGTGCTTTAGGTCGCCCGATACGAGCAGAGCGGCCTGCCAGATCGGAATATGCGTGCAGCAATGCCAACAATGGTTCAGGCGCCGATCGTGATCCCGTCACGGTCAGTCCCGTTCAAGGCTCCCTTCAAGGTTTCAGCGTATTCCGAAACCCTCGCGTCAGTGCAATGCTATCGAGAAGTTGTACTGAATGCCTTATGATATTGAGTCGGGGGCTTTCGAATGTATCTCAAGAACTTTAAGCTGCGAAATTTCCGTTCATTTGATGTCGGCGAGATCGAATTGCAAAGTGATCTCACGGTATTTGTCGGTGAAAACAATGGTGGAAAAAGCAACGCCATCGATGCCTTGCGTCTTCTGACGCCTCCGTTGGGAGGGCGGAGAGACATCTATTGCGAAGCAACAGACGTGCGTTTTCAGAGCACATCCACCACCTTTGAACTGGAAGCCTATTTCGAAGGGCTGACGATTGGACAGCAAGGGCGCTTCATATCGGCTGCAACCGATGCGACCCTGACGCGGGCATGTTTCGGACTACGTTTTGACGGCGCGAGAGTGGGCTTCAAGCCTGTCGTCTGGGCCGGACGAGATGGAAATTCGCCGGAGCCGGGTTGCCACGAAATGGTTCGTCACGTTTACTTGCCGCCGCTGCGCGATGCCAAGAGATCGTTGGCTTCAGGCAATCCCACTCGAATCCTGGCTCTCCTGAATCATTTCCTCGAGGGTACGACCTCGACGCAGCTCGCCAAGGAACTTTCTCGATCTCATTCACACGAAGTCCTTGCGAAGGTGGATGGGGCTGTTGATGAGGGCCTCAAAGCGCTCACGTCAGGCGTTCGACGACAGACTGCTTCTTTGGGCTTCGCAACCGATGAAGCGCTCGTCGATATCGCCCGCGATCTTCGTTTTAAACTGGCCGACCACGGTGTCGATCCCGAAGACCTTCGCTATTCGGGGCACGGCTACGCAAACCTTCTCTTCATGGCGACAATCGCGGTGGAGCTTGAGAAGGTACGCAGCGCAGACCTGACGCTCTTCCTTGTGGAAGAGCCCGAAGCTCACCTTCACCCCCAACTCCAAGCCGCCGTGCTCGCATTCTTACGTGACCAGGCCGCGCAGTCTCGAAGCTCGCCGCCGGCGGATCATTCTCCTGCCGGCGAATTGCAGGTTGTCGTTGCCACCCATTCGCCCAATCTTTCTGCTTGGGTCAGCAGCGATCGGCTTGTCGTCTTTAAATCCGTTGTGGCACCTGCGGAGTCGTCTGAAACAAAGCCCGCGATCCAAGCCGTCGAGGCGGATGCCGCCGTCATCGAGACGGGGCTCAGCGCCGATACGACTACAAGCGGCAGCACTTCGGACAGCGATTCACTAGCCGTCACGATGACGGCGGCGGCGCTGCGAAGATCCACTCAATGCATCCCGCTTTCGAAGATGGCGCTTGATGCGCTGGAACGACGAAAAGTTGATCGTTATCTTGACGTCACCAAGGCCGCGCTTCTGTTCGGTGGGCGCGTCTTGCTCGTGGAAGGCATCGCAGAAGCGTTGCTCCTGCCGACGATCGCTAAACATCACACGCTCAAGGGCCAGGAGGACAAGCTTCGCCTGTTCCGTTCAGCCGTTTTCGTCCCGATCGACGGTGTCGATTTCGGCCCTTACGCCACGCTGCTGCTGACATCCATCGACGGTGCTCGCATTGCCGATCGCGTTGTCATCATTACGGATGGTGATCGGGCACTGCCGAAGGATGACGAGGACGATGACACCAAGCACGCAGACACAACGCCCGCAGATGGCGGAACCTCTTCCGCTCCGGACACGGAGAAAGCTGCCTCTGTAGCAGAGGCTGCATCGGAGGAGAAAAGCCAACCGGAGCCTCCGATCCCTGGAGAAGCGCGGAAAGCTGCGCTGGAGGCACTTGCGGACAGTCTCGGCGCGGCTGACCACATCGCTGTGGTAACAAGCACCTATTCGCTGGAAACGGAACTCTTGGAGGGCGGCAACGAGCCCATAATGCGCAAGGCATTTCTGGAGCTTCACCCGAAATCCAAGAAAAAATGGGAATCGGCCGTAGCTCTCTCCGGTGACGAGAGGGCAAAGCGTATTCATTCAATTTTCAAGACAACCCGAAAGGGAGATTTTGCCCAAATCCTGGCTCGCCTGATCGAGGATGGAGAGGATTTCAAGGTTCCAGACTACATTGCAAAGGCGATCGACGAGGTGGTCATTCCTTGACGGCAAATTCATATCTGCCAACCGGCGAGCAACTGGCCATCATCGGACACCCTGGTCCTGCATTCGTCACGGCCTGTCCCGGCGCGGGCAAGACCAGAACCGTGGTGGAACGCGCACGCAAATTGCTGGAAAATTGCGACGACCGCCGCGGAGTCGCCTTTCTATCTTTCACAAATGCAGCAGTCGATGAACTGGAGGCTCGTCTGCGGACCTTCGGCGTTCTTCCTTCTCCCCTGTTCCCCAGTTTTATCGGGACGTTCGATCGTTTCCTTTGGCAGTTCCTAATCGCTCCTTTCGGAATACCGGGTTGCGATCGCGTGCCAAAACTCATTCCTGACAAGAGCGATTGGGAGGTGAAGCCTTCATTTGATGGCGCGCAGAGCCTGCCTCTCAAGTGCTTCGACCGCAGCACGGGAAAAGTCGACGCGGGCCTCGCCAAAGAAGAGGGGTTCGATGTTGCGAGCCGCAATATAGGGGCGCATGAAGCGCGCGCTCGGACGGTCATCGCAAACGCGAAGAAGCTAGGGCTTGTTGATTTCGAGGACGTACGAGTTTGCGTTCGCGACCGCCTGGCAGATGCATCATTCGCAACACGTGTTGGAGCTGCGCTGGCCGGACGTTTCCGGGAAATTGTCGTCGACGAAGCGCAGGACTGCAATCCCGCTGATCTGGCTATCGTCGACTGGCTTCGGCAGTCCGGTATTCCTGTGAAAGTAATCTGTGACCCTCATCAATCCATCTATGAATTTCGAGGCGGTGTAACCAACGAGCTGGAAAATTTTGCAAAGACGTTCTCTCAGCAAGACCGGCTCCCTATGAGCGGGAATTTCCGATCGACGCCAGCGATCTGCGCGGCCATCGTGGGACTTCGGCCTCCTTCCGCGCGTTCCAATCCAGACCAGCCGCTAGGCCGCCACCGCAATGATCTGACGCCCGTTCACGTATTCTCTTACGGTAGCAGCGGTGTTTCGTCGATGATAGGATCGGCTTTTCGGAAGCTCGTCGATGATCTAGGCATCCCGCTTCAGGCCGCGCCTGTACTCGCATCGACGCGTTCAAGTGGCGCCAAAGCCATCGGTCAGCCGACGCTCAAGCCGACCAATCACATGACACTTCTTCTGGCGGAAGCGGCGATGAACTATCATTTTGCTTTCGCGGTCGGAAACCGGCGTGATGCGCTTGTCAACCTCCATCGCATCATCCTTCTTGTACAGAACCGCATCAGTTCACTTGGTGAATATCATTCCCATTTGGCGGGTCAGAATATTGAGGACGGTCGATGGCGACCGGAGATCATAGCGATCGCAAACGGACTTGGTTTTGCAGCAGGAGAAACAGCCGATCAGTGGTTGGGAAGAGCGCGCAATCTTCTCGGACCGGGTTTGGTCGGCTCGTCGACCATCAGCAATCGACTTCGCAGTCATGCCGATCTGTCCGCCACTTTGGCGGGCACACCATCAGACTCCCCTCCGGCCCGAACCATTCACTCGGTCAAGGGGCTGGAGTTCCCGGCCGTATGCGTGGTGATGACAACGAAAACTGCCGGCGGGATCATCGAGTTCCTGGAAAGCGGCACCTCTGTGGGAAGTGAAGAGGATGCTCGCAAGATCTACGTCGCAGCATCACGGGCGGAGCGCTTGCTTGCCATCGCCGTTCCGAAGAGCCGTGCGGCTCGGCTGCAGGCATTGCTTGCAGGTGTCGGTTGCTCAGTCAAGGCGCATGAGATTTAGGATTGCGTGCCCTTGTCGCTATACTTCATGAAGTGCTTACGGAAGGCAATGACAAGGCCATCATCTTTTGTGGCGTTGCAGATTTTCAGGATGTCCGGAGCTGCACGGATTTCGAGCGAATAACGCGATTCCTTTACGGTTTTCCGCGCCGTCTCGAACATCGACTTCCCCTGCTCCGAAAGTGAACCTGTCGTCCAGAACTCAAAACGGAGCTTCAGGTTTTTCCATTCCGGGTGAGCCCGGGCAGCCTTGTATAGCACCGGTACATTGTGCTGAAGCCAACGTTGCATTTCCTGGTCTGGTACGTCGCCGTCCTTCCCGGTTTTCGTCATGAATCCCAGATATGATGGCGCGGTCAGATCCCAAGCGAATGTTCCTACCATTGGCCGGTTCTCGCCGTCGCGCGTCACAACCTTGTCATAACTGACGATGCCAAGCTTTCTCACCCAATCGCGTACGGCTGTCAGGAGAAATCCCTCCGTAATCAGCCGGACCCGTACATCCGATGCCCGAAATTCATAGTGTCCTGGCGACTGAACCAGTGCAATGCAATCTCCGAGGCCGGACACCTCAACTCTCTCAAGCAGACCAGCTTCATTCAAGCGTTTAAAGATCGTTTCGGGCGACAGGTGCCGTGACTGTTTGATGGGAGCGCCGCAAGCGATTGGAAAGTGCTCTGCTGGCATCAGACCGCCGCGCTGACGCAGTGCGGCGATGGCAAGGCCGTAGGCCGATCTAGAACCCAGCAGTGCATCGATCAGCTTTTCCCAATAGATCGGCGAGCCAAACTGGGATTGCAGATACATAAAACGTGCTTTGCGTGGAAACGTGAGATAGCCAAGTCGCTTGACCTCGGCTCCGATGCGGGAAACCCGCTTGCGCGCCGCAACTGGCGAAATGTGGAGCATCTCAACCAGGTGTTGGCTGACGACGCTGGACAGCGCCGGGCCGTGAGATTCCAAAAACGATTCGGCCACGTCACTCATGAGAATTTCTTGATGTCACACAGCGCTATTAATACCATCAGTACATGGCACGGACGCCTCTTTTTTGCGTCTCCTTGTTCGTCATTGAATTTATTCATGTTTTTAAAACATTGTGAGTTCGTTTTTGTCGTCCATGTCACAATCATCCTGTCCGTTGCTTATACATCGAGGAAATATTCGTCTCTTCAGGGTCGCAAAATACCGGTTCTGAATTTCATAAGTTGGGACCTTCAAGTGAGGCAGTCGGAGCCGAGAGAAAACTTCACAAGCGCTCCGCACTCCAGGCCTTGGCGCCATGATCAGCCCACCATTCCGCTGCGCCATTTCCGCAACCGGGACGCTTAGGGTTTTTCTCCCCGAACATACTCTTCATAGCTTGAGAAGCAGCGTCGACCCTTGGATGTATTTGATTTGGCAATCCGTGTTCTTCCGATCCGCTGTTGAAGATATTCACAGACGCGGGGAAAATCCTCCATTGCCAACGAGCGCCATGGCGCCCGAAAATTGGTCTCGATATTCTTTGAAATCACACCGTAGTTGAATTTGGTCGCACGCGAGGTGTCCGCCGAAGCGAATTCATTGTAGCGGCTGATCAGGTACTGAATATACCGGCTCGCATCCTGATTGGCACCGATGGTCCCAGCCGCAGGTTGGTATTTTATGGTTTTGCCTGATGTCTTGACGTTTACGGTGCTGCCTATGATCGTGCCCGGACTGGCGATGACCACGTTCCCGTTGTTGTTGTTAACCTCAATGCGACCCATCGCATTCAAAAGTATTTTTGCATAAAAGACGTCCGACGCCTGTTCGGGGCGACCGAGCTCGGACTCGCGGATGCTCTTGATGTGCTGCAGCGCGTCGGCCGAATATATGTCGGGCTCCGTATCGACTATCTTATGATGTCGCCGGCAGAGGAGGATCAGATTGTCGAAGGAATGACGTTCCTCCTCCGACTGCGTCTCGTCGAAACGCGGACCACCTGTGCTTTGCGCCTTTATATGGCAAATCTCTCCTGTGATCGTTCCGGCAGTCTCGACGATTGGCGAGGAGCAGTTTGGGAAGGCGCAGACATTTCCAGATAGCGCGAACAGCCTTCGTATTGTTTTTTCTGATGGTCCGGACAAATTCCTCCCCCTGTACCCTACAATCTTGATGTTGACGGCATCCGGCTTTCCGGCTTGCCAGCGTATTCCCCGTGCTTCTTGTTCAAAACAAAAACCTCGGGAAAAAGGGCAAGGGCGATTCGCCCGGTAAGGCTATCCGGAGCATCCTGCTCCGTCGCGAATGCCAGCGCCAGTTTGCTCTGAACGCTTCTGGCGTCGAGTATCGATTTCCGATCGCAAAGTTCGGCAAATCGGCGGAGAAGGCGGGCAAAGCGGTGCCGCCGTTCGACATTAAGGAATGTGTTCAGAACTTCTACGAGATTCTTCTGCCGTGATCCGACAGGTTTACCGTCTAATAGCGAGAGCAGGCAATTGATCAATGCGTCTGTGTCAGCCTCCTCAAGGCCACGGCTATCGATATCCGAAAGTGCCAGTTTATCTCTTAACTCAAAAAGCAACTGGCCACGCTCGGGCCACTGTGTCCCGTGATCGCCCGTGGCCGCTCGCCATCGTGTGAGAAAATCTTCATGCCAGGGCGGCGCCGGCGCAACTGCAAACGCACGACCGCTCGGCAACCAGTTCAATTCGGACAGTGTGACAAGTTTCGACTTCCACAGATTCTCGCCCATCCAGAATACACGAAGCACGACCTCATGATTTTGCCGGGATAGGCGGATCGTCTCGTCATCCATCGAGAATAGGTTTTTGTTGTGGGAGTAAAATATATCCTCGAAAGAGCTAAGAAGGCGCCCATTCTCGCTCGGCGGTTCAAAATTCCATGTTAGCCAAAGGAGGCGATAGGACTCGCCATCGTAGAAATCCTCGCGCTGAATGATTATCGGGATCTGGGTCGTCGCGAGTTGGACTTCCACGACTATTGGTGATCCCTCGTATACGGCGCGAACGTCCGGGCGGCGTTTGCCAGTCTCGGTTATGAGATACTCGTCGATCACCACACTCTGGTCCTGAGTCCGATTGTCTGCCCTCAGTAGTTCGCCGACGATACCCTTGATCCTGGCGTGCAGGGGACTTTCTTGGACCCCCTGAAACTGGCGAGCGCTGACGGTATCCACGTCGGATGGCGTACCCGTCCACCATAGACAATCTTGAGGAGCGCCGGGATGATGCTTCCAGTATGGCCGCCCGGTACGTCCTTCCCTTGGGGCATAAACGGCGTGCCCGCACAAACCGCACACATATCGTGGTTTTCTGTCCAGTCGGGCTCTGGTCGCCAATCTCCGGATGATTTGATAAGCGTCCTTATGCAGCCCCATCAATTCATCGCTTGAAATCGACTGCATCGTTTCCAGATCGACAGCCCGCTTTAGTGTCCTTTTGAATGGTTTCTCCGCCATTTCACCGAATCAGCCCCACCGAAGATTATGAAGCAGTATCGCACCTGCAGGAGCATTAGCTGGTCAATTTAAGAGGCCGGCCGTATGCGGAGCCAGTTTTCCAGCGCCCGTTGTCGGAAGCTTTGCCACGTTTGGCGTTTCCGTTATCTCGTTGGCGGCGTGCATTCCTATCCTGCCTGCGCGCCCAGAAGCTCACCAGGGAGGCGGTTTTGTCCGATTCCTGAAACCCTGATCCACGATTTTACGGATTTACGGCTGAAGGCGTCGTTCCCCGGCTTGTTGCAATGTCCGGGCGTACAGGCCAGAAAACAGCTATCGAATATACGCTTTAGTCCGTTTTCAGAATGATGGTTCCGCACTTATGGCCAAGAAGCCGGTCGAACGACTTGATCCGACACCTTCCACGATAAAGAAACTCTTCGCCTATAGCGGAAACCAGTGCGCTATCCCCGATTGCCAGGAGCAGCTTGTCGATACAAGCGGCTCCATGCTGGGCAAGATTGCCCATATCTGCGCCGCCGAAAAAGGTGGGCCGCGCTTCGATGCTAAGATGAGCAACGAAGACCGCCGCGCCTTCGACAACCTGCTTCTCGTTTGCGGCAAGCACCATGACATCATCGACCACATGCCGAACGTGAAGACCTATACGGTCGATGTGCTGCGCAAATACAAAGCCGATCACGAAGGCCGTTTCAAGCGGGCGGAACGGCAACTCATCGCGCAGGTTACCGATACGACTCAAGCCATGTTGCCGACCTATCCGAAAACGCTGAAGAGATACGGGGAGGTGTTCGACGTTACCGATTCGATGAACCTCGACGAGGAGGTCGAGGGCTTGGCAGATTTCATCGACAAGCTGAAGGAGCTTCCTCTCGATGAACGTGCCTTCGCCATCAAGCTGGCGGAACGGATGAGACGGCGGGAGGTCAATGATCTGCCGGCTGAGGATGTGGCGGGTGCATTCAGCCTGGGCAAAACCAAACTACGCCAGCGTATGAACCTGCTGGAGCATCATGGCCTTGGCGATATCACCGAAGGGCACGGTTACCAGCAATATGTGGTGCGTCTGTGGGACCGCGATCCCGGCGGCAATCCCTGGATCGAAATGCTGGAATTCTGCGACAAGACCGGCATCGCCATCGACAGTCTCGTCTACGATCTCAACTTCGCGCAATATGACGCATGACGGCATCGTCTCAATGCTATCGGCGGCATAGGCTTTGGTTTGAAATTGCTGGCCGAGGTTGCGAGGCTGAATTCTGGACTGTCGTTTCCACGAGTTTCCGTATCTACGTTTTTGCACTGCTTCGTTTTTGTGGGGGGAAGCCTTCTCCCTGGCCGGCACTGCGTTGCCGGCGCACCCTCTTAAGCGGGGGACCCCCGCAACGCCCCCTTGAGAGTGAGAGTGCGGACCGGCTTTCCGTGACGGGTTGAGGGCTGGGAGAGAGGCTCCCGGCGCCCGTCGCGGAGAACCGCGATGTCCAGATATGACCGCAGCGCGCGCACCGGCGCGGACCTGGCGAACCTTTACGACGAAATCACCGGCAAGATCATCGCCGAGCTGGAGGCCGGGCGCATTCCCTGGGTGCAGCCCTGGGGAACCTCCGCTGCGAAAGCGCCGCTCGGCCTGCCGCAAAACGCCTCGACCGGACGAAATTACTCGGGGATCAACGTCCTCATCCTCTGGGGCGCCGTCATCGAGCATGGTTTCCCCGGCCAGGGCTGGCTCACTTTTCGTCAGGCCCTCTCGCTCGGCGGCAACGTCCGCAAGGGCGAGCGCGGCACCACCGTCGTCTATGCCGATCGCTTCGTTCCCGAGGACGAGAAGAAGCGTGCCCGCGACACCGGCGAGGAAGCCCACGCCATCCCCTTCCTGAAAAGATTCACCGTCTTCAGCACGGCGCAATGCGAAGGTCTGCCCGAGGAGATCGGGGCCGTCACGCCACCGCCGCCGCCCGGCATGATCGAGCCGAAGGTCGAGGCGCTGATCAAGGCAACCGGCATCGACTTCCGCATCGGCGGCAATAAGGCGTTCTATGTCCCGGCGCTCGACTATATCCAGGTGCCTCCGCCGGCTGCCTATTTCGAGCCGATCAACTGGCACAGAACTGCGCTCCACGAAGTCAGTCACGCGAGCGGCCACCATAGCCGGCTCAACCGTGATCTCTCCGGTTCCTTCGGCTCAAAGCCCTATTTTTTCGAGGAATGCGTGGCCGAAATTTCCAGCGCTTTTTGCTGCGCGGCCACCGGGATCGTCCCGACCGTGCGGCACAGCGATTACATCGGGGCGTGGATCGAAACGATGCGCGCCGACAATCGTGTCATCGTCCGCGCCGCCTCGCAGGCGAGCAAGGCGGCCGACTGGATCTTGTCCTTCCTGCCGGAAGACGAGCGCCCGGCCGTGGAGCCCGATATCGCCATCGACAGGAGGGCCGCGTGATGCGTTTCCATCGCGGGCACAGGCCCGAAGCCTATGGGGACACGTCGCGCAAACGCGCGGCGTTCCTGCGCAAGCAGCGTCTCGAACGCGAGGCGCTGCCGCTGTTTGCCGCCGACATCGCCGCCGGGCAGCACAGCGTCGACCAGGAAATGGCCCGCCGCGCCATCGGGTGGGATGAAGCCGAACGCGAGCGCCGCAGCCGGCGGGCGGCCTGGTGGCGCAAGGGCCGCGCGCGGCTGTTCGCGCTGCCCGATCCGCTGCGCCAGCGCGTCCGCGAGATCTGGCGGACCTGCCCCTATCCGGCCGATCCGGCAAGCTTTGCCGATTTCCTCCATCAGATCGCCGTCGGTAAGCTCGATCCCTACAGGCCGCCATGGGTCTTCCATCAGGAGCGCGCGGCGCGGATCACCCGCAACCCGGCAACCTTCGCCGACGCCTTCCGCCAGATCGGCAAGCGCAAGGCCGGTGGCGGGCAGAACACAACCGAAGCCGACGAGCTGCTCTTTTGCGGCAATCTCGGCTCGGGCATCCTTTTCCTCGCCTCGCAGGCCCGGCCGATCGATCCGGGCGAAAGCCTCCATATCCTCAACAGTCACCGCCTCGGCGGTGCCTATGTCGGGAAGGCCAGCCATTGGGTCGAGATCGAGGGGTGCGGCGCGTGCTCCGATGCGGACCTCGCCCTGATCGAGCGGCTCGCCCAGGCCGGCGACACCCGGCCCGTCGTCGTCCGGCGCATGGTCCGTGTCGTGCCGAGGCCGGAATCGGAGGTGCGCCATGACCGGGCGCTCCCTTCCGCCCGACCATAATAGCGGGCCGCCGCTCGCCGAGCCGGATGATCGGCAGGTTGTTCGTCATGCGCCCGATCCGCCTGCAATACGCGAAGCCGGAAATGCGGATCTTCGGGTTTCCGCTTCGCCGGTTTTGTTGGCGCTGCCCTCTTTAGAGTGAGAGGGCGGCGCTTTGCTTCGTGACGGGTTCAGGGTTGAGAGAGAGGCTCTCGACGCCCGTCGTGGAGAAACCACCATGGCAAAAGCTGCCAAGAAAATCGTCTTCTCGCGTTCGCGTGACATTCCCTTCAACCAGCTCGTGCTCAGCGAGGCCAACATCCGGCGTGTCCGTCCCGACGCCAATGTCGAGGAACTGACCCAGGACATCGAACGCCGCGAGGATCTGATCCAGGGTCTCAATGTCCGTCCGGTTCTCGACGCCGACAGCAACGAGACCGGCCTGTTTGAGGTCCCGGCCGGCGGCCGTCGCTACCGCGCGATCGAGCGGCTGGTGAAGACGAAGCGTTTTCCGAAGGACGGCCTCGTGCCGTGCATCGTGCGCGATCCGGGCACCAGGATTCTCGCCGAGGACGACTCCCTTGCCGAGAATGTCCAGCGCGTCGGCATCCATCCGCTCGACCAGTACCGCGCCTTCCATGACATGCACCGGAAGGGCATGAGCCACGAGGAGATCGCCGTCGCCTATTTCACGACGTCCGAGTTCGTGAAGCAGCGGCTCCGGCTTGCCGGCGTCTCGCCCGTCCTGCTGGACATCTATGCCGACGACGGCATGACGCTGGCGCAACTGGAAGCGTTCACCGTCAATCCCGACCATGCCCGCCAGGAACAGGTCTGGGACGCCATCCAGCATTCCTACAATCGCCAGCCCTGGTATATCCGCCAGTTGCTGACCGAGACCACCGTTCCCGCTTCCGACAAGCGGGCGCGGTTCATCGGCATCGACGCTTATCTCGCCGCCGGTGGCCCGGTCCTGCGTGACCTGTTCCAGGCCGACGAAGGCGGTTGGCTGGAGGACGTGCCGCTGCTCGACGGGCTGGTCTCCGAAAAGCTGAAGACCATCGCCGACGAGATCGCCAATGAAGGCTGGAAGTGGATCGCCGTCGATATCAATCTTCCCTACGGCTATGATCGCGGCCTGCGCGCCATCGCCAGCACTTTCGCCGATCTGACCGACGACGAGCGGGCCGCCCGCCAGGCGCTTCGCGACGAATACGAGCGGATCGAAGCCGAATACGAAGGCGCCGACGAGCTGCCGGACGAGATCGACCAGCGGCTTGGCGAGATCGAGACGGCGCTCGAAGCCTTCGAGAAGCGTCCGGTCATCTACGATCCGGCCGAAATGGCATGCGCCGGCGTCTTCGTCAGCATCGACGGCGAAGGCGAGCTTCTGATCGATCGCGGCCATGTCCGTCCGGAGGACGAGGCCCCGGTCGAGATCGAAGGCGCCCAACCCGACGGAGATGCCGAAGCCGAAGGCTCCGACGCACCGGCCGACCCCGTCGTCCATCGTGCCGTCATCACCATCGGCGGGCAGCAGCCCGAACCGGAGGATGAGGATGAGGTCGACGTCATCAAGCCGCTGTCCGAGAGGTTGGTGACGGAACTGACGGCCGAACGCACGCTTGCGCTGCGCGACAAGATAGCGAACGATCCTTCGGTCGCTTTCCTTGCCGTCCTGCACAAGTTCTGCAGGGACGTCTTCCCCCGCTTCAGCTCTTACGGCCCGGCCATGACGGTCTCGGTTCGCAGCACCGACTTCTCCCTTCAGGCGACGGGCCTGAAGGATACGCCGGCGGCGCGCGCCATCTTGGAGCGCCGCAAGGCCTGGGAGGAGCGCATGCCGAAGGACGAGGACGCCCTCTGGGATTGGCTCGTCTCCCTGGACGGCACCGAGCAGGCGGCGCTGTTTGCCCATTGCGCGGCGCTGGGCGTCAATGCGCTCTACGAGAAGCCGAACGGCACCACGATCACCGAGCATGGCATCCGGCAGCGTCTGGACGAAGCCGACCGTCTCGCCCGTGCCGTCGATCTCGACATGGCGGAGGCAGGCTGGAAGCCCACGGTCGAGAATTACCTCGGCCGCGTTCCTAAGGCCCGCATCCTCGCAGCCGTCCGCGAAGGTGCCGGCGACCGTGCTGCCGATCTGATTGCCCATCTGAAAAAGGGCGACATGGCCAAGGAGGCCGAGCGCCTGCTGGCCGATACCGGCTGGCTGCCGGAGCCGCTGCGCCTTGCCGATCTCGACGCCGATCAGGCCGTGGAGCCGTCGGCAGGCGTTGAGGACGGCGATGAAACGACGCTGCCGGACTTCCTCGCCGGAGATGACGATGAGGATGCCTCGGACGACGACGCCAGTGGCGAGGAGCCGGAGCACCTGGTTGCCGCCGAATAGGTCACATCCGCGGGGCGGCTCCAGTCGCCCCGCCACCTTTTGCCGTCGATCGCCCGGCCTCCGTCAAGGAGTGCCGGGTTTTTCATTTTCACAATCTGCCGTGATCTGTTGTAGATTCATGCTGTCCCAATGCCGCCACCGGCGTTGGGGCAACCGGCAAGAGGGAGAGCGCGGTCGGTTCGTTGGTGACGGGTCGGAATTCGGGAGAGAGGCTCCCGATGCCTGTCACGGAGAACCCCGTATGACCAATATCCTTCGCAAATTCCTTGCAGTCTTCTTCGATGGGTCTGGCGTGAACGCCTTTTCGGTTCCCTCGATCATTGAGGCTTCGCCGCTGCGTATCGTCTGCTCGGGTATCGTTGAGTATCCGGAGGACGATCCGGTTTTTGGCACATATTGCGTCCAGCACGCGCTGGTCATCGACGGATGTGCATCAATCGAAGAGGCTATCGGTGTCATTCATGACAGGATTGCCAGAAACGACCTTGGTTCGGATGCCGATGGCGCCTTGAGCTTCACGCTGCGCTTGTTCACCGTCCTCGACGATGAACAGCGGCTGGCCCTTGTCGGCGAAGTTCGCGGCGGAAGTATTCGATGGTGCCCTCCCACCCTTTCCGACGAAGAGGCGAGCCACGTTGCCGCGCAAGTCGCGCGCCTGCGTGCTGAGGCCTCGTTTGAGGCGGGATGGGATAATTCCGGCACAGCCGAGAACCTGCGGTTTCAGGCGGATGTGCTCGCCGGCCGACTGGTCGATCCGTTTTGGCGCGACGCCGCTCGCACCGCGCTCACCCCGAAAACCTGACCCATCCTACCGAAGCATTTTCTCAACATCGCCCGGTCGTCGCGCCGGGCTTTCCCGTTTCAGGAGAACAGCAATGGCTATCCCCGAACATGCCCGCACCAACTTCAACACGCTCCTGCGTGCCGCAGGCGACGGCAATCTCGCCCTCATGGAGTGCCTGGATGCCGTCACCGGCGAGCCGCGCTATGTCCTTTGCGCGGTCGGCCGCGATAGTGGCGATTATATCTTCATCCCGTTCGGCCATTTGACCGACGGCAATCCCTATGACGCCTATTTGCCACCGGACCCTGACGATCCGGCCGGCGTCCTTCCGAGGCAAGCGAACGGAGGTCCGGCATGATCACGCTCGACGAGATATTTGCCGAAGATCGCCACCCCCCAGGATCGCTCGCTTCCATGGGAGGAGATCCAGGACGGTATGACCGTCGTCGTGGAGCCCAAGCCGCACTGGGCTTCCGACATGAGGGCCCTCCAGCTCATGGACCGGGCTTACTGCTATTACGCCGACTGGACCGGAAACGGTCCCGGCGCGCGGTTCTTCGCTCATCCCGAGACCTGCGGCGACGACGTGATGAGGAAGGCCCGCGCCATGATCGCCCGCGAGATCGCCGACGGTCTCTGGAAACCTTGAGAGGAAGAGGGCTGTGGGGCCGGGACGGGTCCGGACGGGCAAGAGAGCGCTGTCCGGATCTTTCCCTTCCGCTCTCCGGAGAATGAACCCCATGACCACTCAAGCGATCACATCTCCCCTCGCAACGCTTGTCCCCGATCATCGCCGCGAGATGTTCCTGCCGACGCTGTTCGGACTGCCGCTGCTGATCATCGCCGAGAACGCGGTCTACACATTCATGGACCGGCTCAGCCCGCGCGACTATGGCGGCGGCTTCTGGAATTTCTACGAATACGAGGGCAGCCCGCTGTTCCTCGCTCCGGCGTCCAAACCGCGCTACCGGATCGAAAGCGAGATCACGGAATATCGCGGCGAGGTCTCGGCGGAGGCGGCAGGCATCATCACCATGCTGTTCACCTTCTCGCATCTTTCCTTCCGGTATCAATCCGACCTGCTCGCGGAGGGGTACGGCCGTCTTCACGCCTATCTGGACGGCCATCCCGAGGCGTCCGAGATATTCCAGGCGATAGACTGAACGATATGGGGCGCCCCGCTTCCCGGTGGGGCGCTTTTGTCATGCCAGTCACGCTTGCCTCTTGAGAGGCAGAGAAAGGCCGGGACGGGTTTGAGCCAGTGCGGTCGAGAGAGAGCGCTGCGCGGGCTCGATCCTGTCCCGCTCTCCCGAGGCTTTTCCCATGACCATGATTTCCGCATCCGCGGCGGTCTCCGCCACCGCGCCGCTTCCGCTTGTCTCCGACACCGATGTTTCCGCCGCCATCTTCGCGGCGGCGGGCCTGCTGCTTCCCCATATCGAGCGCGGCCAGCGTGTCGATGCCGTCATCCTGCGCCAGGCGATGGAAACCGCCTTTGGCGCATCCGATGCCAGCGGTGCCTGGGATTGGAAGTCCGGCTACGACGCCTGCGAGGCCGCGACCGTCCTCATGCTGCGCAAATACGGAAAGGCGATTTTCCGTAAAGCCGGCTCTCCGGCTGCACGGCTTTCCGCGCTGGCGAAGATCGCCAGCCTCCTGCCGACGCATACGCGCCGCTCGGAGGAAAGCCAGACCTTCCAGCAGTTCTCTACCCCGATCCCGCTCGGCCTGGCCGCCGCGACGGCGGCCGCCATCACGCCAGCCGACCGCGTGCTCGAACCATCGGCTGGCACCGGCCTGCTCGCTATCCTCGCCGAGATCGCCGGCGGCGCGCTCATGCTCAACGAACTGGCCGAGATGCGCGCCGGTCTTCTCTCCTCCCTCTTTCCGGCCATCCCCGTCACCCGGCACGATGCCGCCCAGATCGACGACCATCTCGATCCGGTCGTGGTTCCGACCATCGTGCTGATGAACCCGCCGTTCTCGGTGCTTGCCAACGTCGAGACCCGCGTTGCCGATGCGGCTTATCGCCATGTCGCCTCTGCGCTGGCGCGTCTCGCGCCCGGCGGCCGGCTGGTGACGATCACTGGCGCGAACTTCGCCCCCGACAATCCGGCCTGGACCGACGCTTTCACCCAGCTGCAGGGGCGCGGACGCGTCGTCTTCTCCGCCGCCATCGACGGCTCGGTCTATGCCAGGCATGGCACGACCTTCCCGACGCGGCTCATGGTCATCGACAAACGGCCCGCCGACGATCCGGCTGTGTTCCCGGTCGCTCCCGGTGCCGCGCCGGATGTCGCCACGCTGATGGGCTGGCTCGACGAATATTTGCCTGCGCGGCTTGCCGTCGATCCGTCCGTCGCCGTGCCGGTCGCTGCTGCGCCCGCGCCCCGCAGCGTGCGCGGCTATCTGAACCGTGCCGCGAGATCCGCACCGGCCGCGCCGATGGCGGAACCCGAGGGCCAGCCGCTCGCCTATGAGACCGTCGATTGGCAGGCCGCCGAGGATGAGCGCATCTCCGACGCCATCTATGAGGAATACGGACTGCAGGCGATCCGTATTCCCGGCTCTCAGGCCCATCCGACCAGGCTGGTGCAGTCGGCGGCGATGGCCAGCGTCGCACCGCCGAAGCCCGGCTATCGGCCGCATCTGCCGGCCAATGTCCATGAACTGCTCTCCGATGCGCAGTTGGAAACCATCGTCTACGCGGGCGAGGCCCATTCCGACTACCTTGCCGGATCGTGGATGATGGACGACACCTTCGATGTCGTCACCGCCGCCCCCGAGGATGCAGAGAACGCCGTGCGCTTCCGGCGAGGCTATATGATCGGGGACGGCACCGGGGTCGGCAAGGGAAGGCAATCGGCCGCCGTCATCCTCGACAACTGGCTCCATGGCCGTCGCAAGGCGGTCTGGATATCGAAGTCGGACAAGCTCCTGGAAGACGCGCAACGGGATTGGAGCGCGCTCGGCATGGAGCGCCTGCTGGTCACGCCGCTCAGCCGCTTCCCGCAGGGCAAGCCCATCACGCTGCCGGAAGGCGTCCTGTTTACAACCTATGCCACGCTACGCTCCGACGACCGTGGCGAGAGGGTTTCGCGCGTCAAGCAGATCGTCGAATGGTTGGGCTCTGACTTCGATGGAGTGATCATTTTTGACGAGGCGCATTCGATGCAGAACGCCGCTGGCGGCAAGGGAGAACGCGGCGATGTCGCCGCCTCGCAGCAGGGCCGTGCCGGCCTGCGGCTCCAGCATGCGCTGCCGAATGCCCGCGTCGTCTACGTCTCGGCCACCGGCGCCACCACGGTCCACAATCTCGCCTATGCGCAGCGGCTAGGCCTCTGGGGCGGCGAGGATTTCCCGTTCTCGACGCGCGCCGAGTTCGTCGAGGCGATCGAGGCGGGTGGCGTCGCGGCTATGGAGGTACTGGCGCGCGACCTGCGCGCACTCGGCCTCTATACCGCCCGATCGCTCAGCTTCGACGGCGTGGAATACGAACTGGTCGAGCATGAACTGACCCCCGAACAAGTCCGCATCTACGACGCCTATGCCGCCGCCTTCGCCATCATCCATAACAATCTGGATGCGGCGATGGAGGCGGCCAACGTCACGGGCTCTTCCGGCACGCTGAACCGTCAAGCGAAGTCCGCCGCCCGCAGCGCCTTTGAATCGGCCAAACAGAGGTTCTTCGGTCATCTCCTGACGTCGATGATGACGCCGACGCTGATGCGGATGATCACCCGCGATCTGGAGGACGGCCACGCCGCCGTCATCCAGATCGTCTCGACCGGCGAGGCGCTGATGGAACGGCGGCTGGCCGAACTGCCGACGGAAGAATGGAACGACGTCCGCGTCGACATCACGCCGAGGGAGTATGTCTTATCCCGAACTCGGGATAACACATAATATGCCGCGTCGGCATTATGCAGAGCACGGCGGGTCAAGTC
>NZ_JAHWRG010000027.1:0-22961 GCF_024539785.1 Ochrobactrum sp. BTU2
AACTTCAATAAACAGGCAGACTGACCGGCATTCAGCACCCTCATATCACTACTATGTGCCCTCAAATGAGCGCTTACGATGAACTTGCCGTCGTCGTTCTCGGTCTGCTTCGCGCGGCTCAGGAAATCCACCGTCTCGGCGATGATCTCGCAGCCGTAGCGGTCAACCCCCGCGGCGTCGGTCCACTTCGTGTAGTGGATACGGCCACGAACCAGAACCTTCATGCCCTTTTCGCAATGCTGCTGGACCGTCTTGCCGAGGCCGTTGAAGCAGGTGATGCGGTGCCATTCCGTGTCCTGGACCCGATAGCCGTTCTCGTCGCGGACAACGCGGCCTTCCGAGTAGCGGGGGCGCGAGGTGGCCAGGGTGAAGTGGGTGATGCCGGTGCCGCCCTGGGTGGTGCGGGTTTCGGGGGTCTGACCGATGTTGCCGGCGAGGATGACGATGTTCTGCATTGTAAGTCTCCGTTGCTCCTCGGAGGGACCATCCCTCCGACGAGACCCGGCCAAGGCCGTCGGGAGACTCCCGCAACTGCCGTCCTTCGGCAGCTTGCCCCTAAGGCCCCAGGTGGGGCGGGCAGCCGCGCTTGCGTGGCAACACGGCTGGGAGCCGCGGGGGTTGCAGGTGGAAACCGAACGGACTTAGGGGATCAGTCAGGCGGAGGGATTGGTGCTTTCGAGAGCACAAATACGGGGACGCACAGCAGAACCATCGTCCTTGCCGGCGACAGCGAACAGACAGGCCGCCGAGACCCGGACCATGCGGCACAGCACCGGCCCACCCGCCTTCTCTTTCTCGGCCGCGCTCGCGCTCGCCGCAGGAAGGCTATGTCGTCCGGGATGAGAACGAAGCAGCTATCGGGTTTCCAGGCGCAGCATGGCATTGCCGCGGCTTCGACAGCGGAAGGCCCGGTCCCGCTGCATTGCGAGAAGTAGCAATGAAGGTGTTCGTGGCTGAACTCCCGGAACGAAGCGCCGGTGCTGCCGGGATTGACCGCTACGGCTATGGGATTCATGCCGATGACGGATTTCCAAGCCACCGCGCGCGAAGCAGACCGAGAATGATGGCGGTAAGGACAGCGATGACATGACCGCCCAACGTTCGAGCCGGAAGCCGGAGCCCGGCGGCGCAAGCCGCCGGGTTTTCCCCTTGGAAGCGGAAGATCGCTACCGCCGTTTCAGCGAGAGAACACCGACTCGCCGAGGGCGTTCAGATTGACGACGGCCGAGACGCCGATGGCAAGGCCGCCAATGCCGCCGAGCAGATTGAGGACAAGGGCCGAGTCGATGGCGTTCTTCGTGATGCCATAGACAAGCGCATAGCCCGCGATAACGGCGGGCACCGCGAAGAGAGCGAGCGCGATGAGGCGAAGGACCGGGTTTTTGGCGAAGCCAAGAACCGCGATCACCAGTGCGATCGACAGCAGGGCGGCGCCAGCAGCACTGAGGCCGGACATCAGGACGCCCGCTCCCGCGCCCCAGGCATATTGCGCGGCGGTAATGGCGGCCATGACGGGCAGGGCATAGATCGCGAGATTGAAGGCAATCACGCAAGCCGTGATGGTGAGCGAGATGGCGAGCAGGATCAGCGTCATGGAAACCTCCAGATGACCAGTTGAGGATCACGACAGGCTGCCGGGAGATACGCTCCGCCTGCGACTATTCTGCTTCGCCGGTTCTTCAAGGATGCTCCATCAAAGGCCCCGTCTCTCCTTCTGTCAAGGTTCGGCGGCGCTTACGCGCCGCCGTCGAACTTCATGACCGGGATGCCGAGCTTGCGAGCCTTGTCCGCGAAGTTCTCCTGAATCCCGGTGCCGGGGAAGACCAGGACACCGACCGGCAGGACGTCCAGCATGGCATCGTTGCGCTTGAAGGGCGCGGCCTTGCCGTGCTTCGTCCAGTCGGGCCGGAAGGCGACCTGCGGCACCTTGCGGTGATCTGCCCAGCGGGAGGCAATCAGTTCCGCGCCTTTCGGGGTGCCGCCGTGCAGCAATACCATGTCCGCGTGCTTGGCATGGACCTGATCGAGCTTCGCCCAGATCATGTGATGGTCGTTGAAGTCGGCGCCGCCGGTCACGGCCACCTTCGGGCCGGCGGGCAGCATCACCTCGGTCTCGGCCCGGCGCTTCGCGGCAAGGAAGTCGCGGCTGTCGATCATCGCGGCGGTCAGGTTGCGATGATTGACCATCGAGCCGGAACGCGGCCGCCAGGCGCTGCCGGTGTGGTGCTCGAATGCCTCGGCGGCGAGATCGCGGAAGAGTTCCATGCTGCTCCGCCGTTCGATCAGGGTTTGGCCCTCGGCTGTGAGGCGTTCGAGTTCGACGCTCTTGACCTCGCTGCCGTCCTGTTCCCTCTGCATCCGGCGCTGTGCCTGCTCGTTGTCGTCGAGATCGCGCTCGACCCGGCTGGTGGCGCGGTGGAAGAGATTGACGGTCCCCCAGAGCAGTTCTTCGAGATCGGGTTCGAGGCGGGTGTCGCCGAGCGTCGCGACCAGGGCGTCGAAGATGTCGGTGACGGCGGCGGCGACGGTGTTGCCCTCGGGCAGCGGCCGGGGATCGGGTTCGTCCTGGAACGGGCGCCAGCCGTAGAGCTGGAGCTCAGAGAGGGCATGATCGGTCTGGGAGGAGGTGTGGACCGGCTCGTCGCCTGCGTATTCGGTTTCGTTCGTCATCGGGAGCATCCTTCGTCTGGAGACCGCGCCCATCGCGGCCTTCGCAGGCGTCGAAGCGCACGGGCGGGACGGGTTGGCAGCCCTCGCCCGCTCGGCGAGGGCCTTGATGGCCGGGGGCGGCTAATTTGCCTTTCGCGATGCAAAGGCGGCGCAGCCGCCGGCGGAAATTAGCCGTACCCGGCCATTGCCTGCCCGTCCCGTTTGTGCGCCGATCGCCCTCTCAGAAGGCCGTGGGTGCGGGACTCTCCGACGAAGGACGCGGCTGCCGATGGCCAGAGAACCAAACCCTCAGGCGGCGAGCTGGGCCGCGCCTTCGGGAACGATTACGTGCTCACCTCTCCATGAAACGGCGGACGTCTTCAGGATGAAGCTGATCCGTCAAGGCCGCCCGAAGGGCATCGGCGCCGTGGCGGCGCAGATCATCGTTGAAATCGCCGTTGAGCGGCGTGAGCGACATCGTCTCGATCCCGAGGCTCGCTGCTCTGGCGACCAGGCTGTCTCTTGCGCCCTCCCCGGCCGGGTCGCGATCCCGCAAGACGTAGAGCCGGCGCAGGGACGGCGGGAACAGGATGGCAGCGAGGTGAGCGGCCGAAAGCGCCGCCAGCATCGGCATGCGGGGCAGAACCTGACGGGGCGACAGCACGGTCTCGATGCCCTCGCCGGCGGCGAGCACCTCACCGGCAGTCCCGAAGCGGACGGCGTGGCCGAGAAGCTCACCCATCGCCCGCCGTGGTGTCTCGACGGCCGCCTTGCCGGACCCGTCCGAGGCGAGCCAGGTGCGGTGTGCGCCGGTCTGATGGCCGGCGAGATCGGTGACGGCGGCCACGAGCGCCGGCCTGATCTCGGTGGGCAAATGCGCTTCAGACCTGTAGTAGCACCGGGGATGGTAGCGCAGCGCGGCGGTGCCCGAGAGGGAGGTGACCGCCCGCCCGTTGAGGTAGGCCTCCGCAAGCGTGCCGCGGATCGGCTGTGCCATAGCGAAGAGGCGGCGCGACGCTTCAGGCGAACCGGGTGCCGAGCTGGATGTCCTGCCGGTCGGCGTCCTCGTCTTTTCAGGTTCGGGATGCGGGAGGGCGAGGAAACGGCGCGCTTCCTCGGCCACGTTCCTGAAGTCGACCAGGCCAAGCGCCTCGCGGATGACGTCGAGCAAATCGCCATGCTCGCCGGTGGCCATATCGGTCCATTTCCCTGCCGCTCCCTTGCCGGATTCCGGCCCGGTGAGGCGAACGAACATCGAACGACCCGACGTGTTCTGCACATCGCCGACCAGCCAGTACCGCCCGGCGCGCTGGCCGGACGACAAGTAGTGGCGGCAAACCGCCTCGGCCTCCCGGCCGAGACGGATCGCCAGTTCGGAAGCGTCATGACGCGGCATCAGGCCGCCTCCCGCTCGCCGATGCGCTCGACCGGCCAGCGGTCGAGGAGTCTGGCCAGCACGGTGGAGCCGCCGGCATCGACCGGCACGAACATGCGCAGCTTCCAGGAAATGATCTCATGGAACAGGCCATAGGCCGTGAGGCGCTGGCGCATCGTATCGGTGAAGCCGGAGAGTTCGATCCGGTTGACGCCCATGACGCGGACCCGGCGAAGCTGGAGGCCCTCGGCGAGATCAAGGATCGTCCGGCCCTCCATCAGCGCCGCGAAGGCATCTTCCGGCGTGACCGATGCAATGCCGGTCGTTGTCGCGTTCGCGGCCCAGGCCGGGGAGACCTTGCGGCCGATGATGCGCTCGCCCGCATCGGTCTGGAGCCGGTAGACGCGGGTGGAGTCGTTCGGCAGCCGCTTCCAGATCGGCAGCAGAAGGCCCGTCACCATATGCAATGTGCTGTCCGCAAACTCCGGCACCTCGGCGACCTCTGCCTCCCAGGCCGATGCGAAGGCGTCCCGGTCGGCCTCGACCCAATGGGTTTCGCCCATAATCCTGATCGGGACATTATGTGCCTCCATCGGCCGGATCAGGCGGACCCGGCGCTCGATCTCGCCATCGTCCAGCATGACGCTGGTGGTGGGGATCTGCACCGCCGCGCGGCCTGAGCGCTCGTTGATCAGGAGCTTCGCACGCGGATCATCGAGTTCGGCTAGCGCCGTGTTGAGCGTCACCGGCCGGTTGCGCTTGCGCTCGGTGATGCTCAGCAGGCTGGTCTCGGCTCCGGTGCGCGGATGGGTGTAGATCACCTGCCGGTCGGTGACGACGAAGCTTTCGGCGCGCAGCGTCTCCAAGCCGGCATCATAGGTGCCTGACGCGATGGCACCCTCGATGCGGGCGGTCAGAAGCTGCTCGAAGGCGGAAAAGAGCACGCCCTGAAGCTCGATGGTCAGCGCCAGCAGGCGGTTGAGGAAGGTGGTGATCGGCGGCAGATCATCCTTGATGCCGTTCGAATCCATCAGCTTCAGCCCGGTCGCCGCTTCGAACCGCTCCAGCGAGCAGCCATCGACCTTGCCGCGCACCAGCAGGAGATAGAGCTGGCGCAAGGCATCGCGCGCATAATGGCTCTCCAGATTGTCCTCGGGCCGGAACAGGCCCTGGCCGCCGGTCTGGCGCTGGCCGCGTGTGATCGCGCCGAGCGTGTCGAGGCGGCGGGCAATGGTCGAAAGGAAGCGCTTCTCCGCCTTCACATTGGTCGAGATCGGCCGGAACAGCGGCGGCTGCGCCTGGTTGGTGCGGTGCGTCCGTCCGAGGCCCTGGATGGCAGCGTCCGCCTTCCATCCGGCTTCGAGCAGGTAGTGGACACGCAGGCGCGTGTTCTTTGCCGAGAGTTCGGCGTGATAGGACCGGCCCGTGCCGCCGGCGTCGGAAAAGACCAGCACGCGCTTCTGATCGTCCATGAAGGCTTGGGTTTCCGCGAGGTTGGCCGAACCTGCCCGGTTCTCCACGACGAGGCGGTCGATGGTGACGCCGCCGCCACGCTTGCGGACGATGCGGCGAGAGCGGCCCGTCACCTCGGCCACCGTGTCGGTCCCGAAATGCTGGATGATCTGGTCCAGCGCGCCGGGGACCGGCGGCAGGCTGGCAAGGCTGGCGATCATCTCGTCGCGCCGGGCCGCGGCTTCGCGGCTCTCGACCGGCTGGCCGTCGCGCGTGACCGGGCGTGAGGACAGGTTGCCCTCCGAATCCGTGAACGGCTCGTAGAGCTGCGCCGGGAAGGAATGGGCGAGGTAGTCCAGAACATACTCGCGCGGCGACAAATCCATCTTCAGGTCGCCCCATTCCTCGGTGGGGATCTCCGCCAGCCGTCGTTCCATCAGCGCCTCGCCGGTCGAGACGATCTGGATGACGGCCGAATGGCCCGCCTCCAGATCGCTGGTGATCGAGCGGATCAGCGTCGGGGTTTTCATCGAGGTCAGCAGATGGCCGAAGAACCTCTGCTTGGCGGACTCGAAGGCCGAGCGGGCGGCGGATTTGGCCTGTCGGTTCAGCGTGCCCGAACCGCCATCGCCGCCGGTGATGTTGGCGGCCTGCATCGCCGCATCGAGATTGTTATGGATGACGGCGAAGGCGTCGGCATAGCTGTCGTAGATGCGGATCTGCTCCGGTGTCAGTTCGTGGTCGAGCAGCTCGTATTCGACGCCTTTGAAGGAAAGTGAGCGGGCGGTGTAGAGGCCGAGCGCCCGCAGGTCGCGGGCCAGCACCTCCATCGCCGCGACGCCACCGGCCTCGATCGCCTCCACGAACTCCGCCCTGCTCGAGAAGGGAAAATCCTCGCCGCCCCAGAGGCCGAGCCGCTGCGCATAGGCGAGATTGTGGACGGTGGTGGCGCCGGTGGCCGAGACATAGACCACGCGGGCATGGGGAAGCGCGTGCTGGATGCGCAGCCCGGCGCGGCCCTGCTGGCTGGCGGCGACATCACCGCGTTCTCCCTTGCCCCCTGCGGCGTTTGCCATCGCGTGCGCCTCGTCGAAAATAATCGCTCCGTCAAAGTCCGAGCCCAACCATTCGACGATCTGCTTGACGCGCGAAACCCTTTCTCCGCGGTCGTCGGAGCGCAGCGTGGCGTAGGTTAAAAATAGGATGCCTTCGTTCAGCGTTATGGGCTTGCCTTGCGGGAAGCGCGACAGCGGCGTGACCAGCAGCCGCTCCATGCCGAGGGCCGACCAGTCGCGCTGCGCATCCTCCAGCAGCTTGTCGGACTTCGATATCCAGACCGCCTTGCGGCGGCCCTGCATCCAGTTGTCGAGGATGATGGCGGCCGATTCCCGGCCCTTGCCGACGCCGGTGCCGTCGCCGATCATGAAGCCCTGCCGGAAGCGGATGGCGCCCTTGGCGTCCTCCGGCGCGGCCGACATGGTGTCGAGTGTGTCATCGATCGTCCAGGCCCCGGCGAGGAAGCCCGCATGGGCCTCGCCGGCATAGATCACGGTTTCCAGTTGCGCCTCGGACAGCTTGCCGAGGATGTCCGTCGGCAGCACCGGCCGGTAGCTCGGCTTCGGCGGCGCGATGCTCGCCATCGAGGCGGATTGCACGAGCTGGGTCGGGTGCGCCTGCGCCCCCGCGATGCGGATGGTCTGAAGGCCATAGTCTTCATAGATCGCATCCGACAGGCGGCCATCTTCGGTCGGCGTCCAGTCGACGGTCTCATAGGTGAGCGGCACACCATCCGGCTCGGTCAGCTGCGCCGCGGATACCGTGCGGGCCGCGCGGTTGACATAGCCGCGCACAGTGCGCGGGGCAGCAGGCCGTGCGACCGGCACAGCCACGGTGGGATCGACCGGCAGGCGTGCCGGAAGCTGTTTGGCGAGCCAGCCCATCAGCGTCGCCACGTCCGGCGCGACACCGGTGCCGGCCGGGAACACCGCCGGGTCGTCGGCGGGCAGCTTGTCGATGACGGTGAGCCGCGTGTCGATGGTGGTGCCATGCTTGGCATAGACAGAACCGTCGACGGCGGCGGAGAAGGTGACCCGGCTGCGTTCCTGCAACCGTTTCCAGTTAGCCGTCCAGGCCGGATTGTCGGGGGCGAATCTCGCGCCGGTGATGGTCACGAGCCGCCCGCCGGGCGCAAGGCGCGCGAGCGCCGAGGCGACATGGCGGAAGGCGGCATCGGCCATCCGCCCCTCGACATTGGCCATGACTGAGAACGGCGGGTTCATCAGAACCACGGTCGGGACAAGGCCGGGATCGAGGTGATCGTCGATCTGAGCGGCGTCGAAGCGGGTGACGGACAGGGCCGGAAAGAGGGAGGAAAGCAGGCCGGCGCGGGCCTCGGCCAGTTCGTTGAGGAGGAGCGTGCCGCCCGCGACCTCGGCCAGGATGGCGAGGAGCCCGGTGCCGGCAGAGGGCTCCAGCACCCGGTCGGCTTGGGTGATCGCCGCCGCCGTCACCGCCGCGAAGCCGAGCGGGATCGGGGTCGAGAATTGCTGGAAGATCTGGGCTTCCTCCGACCGGCGCGTATGTGTCGGCATCAGCCCGGCGATCTTCGTAAGCTGCGGCAGGATCGCCGCCGGAGACCCGGCTTTGCGGAAAAGCGCATTGCCGTATTTGCGCAGGAAGAGGACGGTCGCCGCCTCACAGGCATCATAGGCGGTCTTCCAGTTCCATGCGCCGGTGGCATCGGAAGCACCGAAGGCAGCTTCCATCGCACCGCGCAGGGTGGCGGCATCGACACGCTGACCGCGCTCCAGATGCGGCAGCAACAGCCCGGCAGCGGTCAAGATGCTGGCTGCGGTCTCAGCGTCTTGGTCGAACGGAAGCGGCGCGGTGGCGGATGCCGCCGCGGATGCGGAAATCATGTTCATCGGGGATTCCTCGGGAGAGCGGGACAGGATCGAGCCTAAGCGGCGCTCTCTCTCGACCGCACCGGCTCAAGCCCCTTCCGGCCCATCTCTCCCTCTCAGTCCGAAGCGATAGCAGACATGAAACAAGCGCCCGGCCGTCAGGCGGGGCGCTTGTGAGGATCAGCCAAAACGGCGTCCGGCTTCGGTGAAGGTGTTCGTTGGCGGTGATGGCCACGTCCACCGCCTCATCCGAGGTCAGGTAGTCGTATTCGCGCTCAAGCTGGCGATAGAGCCATCGGGCCAGGTCCCGGAGCGCCTCAATGACGATCTCCTCGGCATCGGCGGTCATGTCCTGCCAGGTCGGACTGTCGCGTTCGACTGAGATCGCCATGCAATACTCATGGCAGTAGTGGCCGCGATGCGTTGCCTCGGCTCGAAGCTGGTAGAAGTTCCGGCGCTGGACGGCCTGAAGGGCATCTGCGATTCCGTGCAAGGTCGTATCCTGCGGCGCATAGGCCCTGATCTCGGCCGAAACGTTCTTCCGGTAGGAGTAGAACCCTTCCCAGCAGGCGCCACCCCCTTGCGACCAGAAGCCCCGGAACCAGATGCGCGGCTCCTGCCGCGATCCGCCGCCCATGAGGCGGACGGTGCTGGTTCTGAAGCGGATGCCGATGATTTCCGCGATCCGCTGGAAATCCTCATAGACGGTATCATACCAGTCGTAGTCGAAGCCCCCTTCCCGATACCAGGCGCGGGCCTTGTCCTTCGCCGCATCGGAAAGCTCGTCGAGCCGATAGACCGTGGTTTCGATGACGTCAGGCATAGGGGTCGCCTCCGTCCAGAACGATCTCCAGCCAACTGTCGCTGTAGATCCAGTCCACGGTCTCGCCCGTGGCGAGATCTAGAGCGTGCGCGCCGCCGCCGAAGGCGTTCACCCGTGCCTGCGAGCAGGTGGTTGCATATTGGAACCCCCATAATCCTGTGAGGCCGAACTCGGCGGCGCAGCGCTTGACGAACTGGATGACATGTTCGGGATCGCCGGTTTCGTCATCGCGCATCCAGAGCTGGGTGCCACCATGCTCGGGCTGGATCGAGAGCAGGAAACCCTCGGACGGAGGGTCTTCCGCGGCGTTTTCCTCGGACAAGGCATTGTAGAGGTCGAGCGCTCGGGCGGCGTTTTCGGGAGTGCCTACTTCGAGCAGGCAGGAGAAATGGGTGTAGTAGTTGGCCATGTCCGGCTCCTGAAACGACAAAACCCGGCGCGAGGCCGGGCGAGGATGGGAAGGTTGCGACGCCGCTGGCGTCAGAGGCGGAACTGCGTCACCAGCCGTTGGGCATCGGCATGGTGGCGGAGCATCTCGCGGTAGAAGCGCTTCCGCGCGTCCCGCCTGGAGGGATCACGTAGGACGGGTCGAGCGAACTTCCGGCGTGCGGCACGAATGACGGCGCGGTCGCTGTCCCACGCCATGATGTCGAGGCGCAGATAGGTCGCGTACAACTGGGCCTCCTATCCGTCGATGCGTTCGCAAAGGGCGTCGATCTCGGTGAGATCAAGGCCGGAGTGAGCGCCGCCGTTGGTGAAAGTGTTCCTGAGGAGCGGTTCGACGGGTCCGCGCACAAGCGCGAACTGAAGGAGCCAGAGGCCCGTCAACACAGCATCGTGCTCCTGGGCGGTGACAGCGATGGACAGAAACGCCTCAACGGTTTCGCCATCTTTGAGCACGCGAACGCCAGAATTCTCATCGATTATGTAATCTTCGAACTCCTGCACGTATCCTGTGGCGCACCAGTCGCCCTTGAAATGGGGGCTATAGGCCAGATCTAGCGCATCTTCGAACGTGTCGGCTTCGACCACGGCGTCATAATAGACGAAGGCGTCATGGACTTTGCTGACGACAAATTTCGGCATAGGAAAACTCCATACGAGCAACTCCCGGCCGCTGGCCGGGTCAAGTGGCTTGAAAAGCGGGGAAGCGATCACGCGGCCTGTGGCAGCCGCAGAAGCTCGGCAGCCGTCTCGCGCCAAAAAGGATCGATCAGTCGCGCCTCGAGGAGACTGGCGCGGTAACGGAGATCGCGGGCGGTCGCCGCGTCTCCGCGCCCGGATGCCGTGAAGGCCATACCGCGCAGACGGCTGGCCTCGATGACGACGCGGCGAGCCTCGGTGTCGGAAGCAACGGGATGCTGCCAAAGGACGATCCCGCCCCGGATTTCTCCGGCGAGGACAAGGCCCAGTTCGCGGTCCTGAATGACCATGACGCGCGGGCGAAAGCGCGGCGCATCGTCCGGGCTGATGCGGAAATCGCCGCGCGCGACGCGCTGGCTGGCGATTGTCATAGCCTCTTCGGGGGAAAGGCATTGGCCGATGACGAGTCTGCGGTCGAAGCCGTCGACGTGATCGCTTTCGTCGTAGCTGGCGATACCGATGCAGGAGATGCGCAGCGGCAGCTTCTGGGCGTGACGCAGCCAGGGCAACACCTGCTGCGCGACGATCTCGCCGATCGGGGCGAAAGCGTTTTGGCGGGATAGGGACATGGGAAATACTCCGCGACGGGCGGCGGAAGCCTCTCTCCCGCCTTCCAACCCGTCACGGCCAGCCGACCCGCACTCTCACTCTCCCTTTGCGATGGAGGATCGTTCCTGCTTTCGCCGGAATGATCCGACGCTCAGCACCAAGGCTCACGCCACCCTGCCCAGGTTCTCGCCAGACCCTCGCTGACGAGAACATCGCCGACGTCGTGGCCTTCGACCCGGATCGCCGCCAGGGTCCGGCCATAGCGGTCGGTGCCCTGGCGCTGGATTTCGACCCTTCGGCCTTGCAGGATTTCTGCCAGCCTGATCTTCGCTTCCCGGGCAAGGTTGGATTCATAAGCGCAGCGGCCCTCGATCTCGGGGGCGTCGATGTTGAAGATCCGGACGGCCTCAGATTGGTGTCCCGCACCCAGCCGGATCGAATCGCCGTCCCAGACCCGGATTTCGGCGGGTTCACAGGATGCCGTGCAGAGCAGAGTGGAAACGATGATATGGAGCATGGCAAGCGGCTTTCAGCTTGAAGGCGCGAAATCTGAGTGATTGCCACGGTTCTTTCCCGATGCGGGTCGAGATCGCAATGCAGATTGGCACGCAAGCGGCAATCGGCGGTGATTGACGGGAGAAGGCCCGGCTGCGCCTGGGCACCGGGCCGTGGGGGTGAAGCGCTTTCGCGCCTCAGCTCCATGGATCGAGTTCCAGCTTCACCATGTCCTCGTCACCGTCGAATTCGTCGGCCGGCATGGCGGTATGGGTGCCGTCCCCGGCCTGGAGCACGACGATCGGGACCATCAGCGTGGTGGCGAGGCTGGCGGCGAAGGCGGTGGCATCTGCATAGGACATGGGTTCCGGCTCCTGTTTTTGGAGCGGGGGACCATCCCCCGCGCGACAGGCGCCCGAAGTGTCCGGCCGGATCTGCAATCACCCTCGGGCGTTCGGGCTCGTCCCGAATCCCCGAGGGCGGCACGCTTGCGTAAGCCGACCCTTCACGGGTTGATTGACAAAGAGACGGCTGGACCAAGGTTCGCGAATGGAAGCGGGGGTGGTGCTTTGCCTCTGACAGGCGCCGGAAATCCGTCGCAGATGCCTCGCCGCGCAAGCCTCGTTGCCGGGCCGATTTCCAGGATGTGCTTCAGGCCGGGGACGGAACCCGTTCCTCCGGCACCGATAAGGAGACGTTGCAATGGTGAAGCTGGACCTCGATCCATCGCTGCCTGACCAGCGATACTCCACGGCCCGGTACCCAGGCGCAGCTTTCAGGGCCGGTCAGTCCCAGAAACCATCGGCGATTTCGCGGGCGATCATCGTGCGGGCCTTCATCATCACGTCGTCACCGGACGTGTCGATATGACCATAAAACCGCGCGCGGCCGCCATCTGCGGTCCAATCCGCATAGCGGCAATATTCGCGGGCATCGAGCCGGAAGGCGCGCATGTCCTCGGCCCAATGCGGCTTCGGCTCCACGACGACGGTGACGCCGCCGCGCGATTCCTCCCATGGAAGCGACCGCTCCGCAGGCGGACTGTTGCGGTCCTCGGCGAAGATTTCGTCAACGCTCATCATGCCGCGTCTCCATTTCCGGGGGTTTCGAGGAAGCCTGAAGGATTGGCGGGGTCCGGCGGCAAATAGGCGTCATAGGGGTTGCAGTCGGCGAGATGACCGAATGGCGTGAAGACGTAATCGCCGCCGTCACGACCGACAGCGCACAGAACGTAGCGAACCTCGTGGGTTTCGGCATCGAGGCATTCCATCAGCGCCAGGTTGCCGTCACCGGCGGCGCGCAGCAGGGTGTTGAAATTCGTTCGGACGGGATCGGGAATGGCCATGATGGTCTCCTGAAACGAAAACGGCCCGGCGAGCTGCCGGGCCTTGGAATGGACAGGGATGGAAAGCGAGGCGACGGAGGCCGCCCCGCTGGTGCGCGCATCACTCGGCGGCGACGAGGGCCGCCGGATCGGCGACGGCCACGTCCTTATCATCACCGGCGAGGAAGTCGGGTAACGCCACGCCGTCCTCGTCCTGATCGGCCGCACCGTCCACGGTCTCCGCATCCAGAGCGGGGCGCAGAGGTTCGGGCAGCCAGCCGGTGTCGGCCAGAAGGCGTTCGGCCTCCTTCGCCATGTCGCCCTTCTTCAGATGCGCGATGAGATCGGCGGCGCGATCGCCGGCGCCCTCGCGCACCGCCTCGAGGATGCGGGCCTTGGTCACGCGGCCCAGATAGTTCTCGACCGTGGGCTTCCAGCCGGCTTCGACGAGATCGAGGCCGGTGGCCTGGGCCAGCCGTTCGGCCTCGGCCATGCGGCGGTCCAGACCGTGCTGCGAGATGCCGTTCCCCGAATAGGGGTTGGGCCGCTCGTAGAGCGCGTTGACGCCGAAGCTCACGCAATGGGCGAGCAGGGCCAGGCGGCTGGCATCGTCGAGGCCATCGATCCACCCCCAGAGCCGGTCGTCATCACCGGAGGGAATATCGCCCCGCCAGGCGTCCGCGCGCTCGTCGATCATCTTCGCTGCGGCACTGTCCGCGAGTCCGGTCGCGTCAGCGGGGAGATAGATGTGACGCACGGCGGCATAGAGGCTCGTTCCCGCGGTGGAGGTGCGCTCGAAGGTGTCGAGGACGAGCTTGTGCAGCAGGGCCGTCATGGCGGCGTGCGGATTCTCGGCGAGCGCATTGCGCAGCGCCAACGTCCGCCAGGCGGTCAGGTCGATCACCAGCCGCTCGGGCAGCGGCTTGACGGCATCGTCCTCCTCCTCGTCGCCCTCCGGGACCGGCTCACCACCAACGGTGATGACGGCGCGCTGAACGGCATCAGGATCGGACGGGTCGGCACCTTCTCCGGCATCCTCGCCATCGACGGCTTCGGGTTGCTCGTCCTCGGGGCGGACGTAGCCGCTGCTGACGATCAACTCGCCCTCGCGGCCGATGCTGACGAATACACCGGCACGGGCGATGTCTTCCGGCGCGAAGGTGACGGGCCGGTTCTCGAAGGCTTCCAGTTCGGCCTCGATTTCGCCGAGCCGCTGGTCGATCTCATCGGGCAGTTCCTCGGCCTCGGCATACTGCGATTCGAGTTCGTCATACTCCTCGCGCAGCGCTTCGCGGGTGGCGCGTTCCTCATCGGTCAGCTCCTGGGTCACGCCGACCAGCCTGCGCAGGCCGTTGGCGTAGCCGTAGGGAAGCTCGACCGCCGCGTCGATCCACTTCCAGCCCTGAGCCGCGATCTCGTCGGCAACGGCGCGAAGCTTCTCGTCGACCAGACGATCGAGAAGCGTGACGTCCTGCAACCAGCCGCCGTTCTCTTCGGAAAAGAGGTCGCGCAGCATCGGGCCGCCTGCCGCCTCATAGGCTTCGACGCCGATGAAGCGGGCGCGCTTGTCGGCGGCGGGAACCGTGGTCTCGGTCAGCATGTTGCGAATCTGCCAGGGTTCCTTCTGCCAGGAATTGCTGACGCGCTCCCAGACCTGCTGCTGGCGCTCATGGTCGGGGTTGACGGTGAAGGCTTCCAGCATCGCGAGCGTCATCTCGTTGCGCGCATAGGCATCGAGCAGGGACGGCGCGGCGGTGGCGAGACGTAGGCGCTGCATGATGTAGCGCGGCGTGGTCCGCCAGGCGTCGGCGATCTCCTCCTTGGACATGCCCATGTCGAACATCCGCTTGAACGCCTTGAACTGGTCGAGAGGATGCAGGGCGAGGCGTAGCAGGTTTTCGGCCAGCGAGTCGTCGACGGCCGAGGTCTTGGCATCGGCCTTCTTGACGATGCAGGGGACGAGGCCATCGGCAGGGAAGCGACCGGCTTCCACGAGGCGCGCGATGGACCTGTAGCGCCGGCCGCCGGCTGGCGTCTCGAAATCGCCGGTCTCGTTGCCGTCCTCATCGAGGATGGCACGGACATTGAGGCCCTGAACGAGATCCTCGCGACGGTCGATGTCATGGGTGAGTTCGTCCAGTCCGGCCTCAACGTCGATCTCGCGCACGTTGTCGGCGGATAGGCGAATACGGTTGAAGGGAATGTCGCGCGCCCGCGAGAACTCGATCATCTGGAGGGCGGGCTTCTTCTTGGCACGAGCCATGGTGGTTTCTCCGCGACGGACGCCGAAAGCCTCTCTCTCGACCCTAAATCCGTCACGAAACCCCACCCCCCTCTCTTCCTCTAAACCGCCAGCGGCAGGCACCGCGTCATCAGTCGAGGCGCCGCGGGCCGCTCCTCGTTGACGCCATGTTTGCGGCGCAGCGACAGGATGGCCGCCTCCTGCCGGTCGATCTTTCGCCGGAGCCGTTCAAGGTCTGGCCCGACCGCGAGGAGCAGATCGTCGAGGACGCGCCGATATTCGGCCTCGTCCGCGCCCGTCCACCGGCTCATCCGACGAGTGGCGCGCCTTCGGTCGCTGCCGAACGGTCATGGCCTCGGCCCGGTCGCGAACCGCGCCTTCCGATCACCCAGGTCGAGATCCTCTTGCTGGAAGCGCGCCGGGATTTTTTCCTCCGGCCCCTGCCAGACGACGCGCCCGTTGCTCCAGATCGTGACGAAGCCGCCGCCGACCGGACGATCCGCGCGGGGCTTCGCCTCGAAGTTCCGGCAACCGAACTCGGCGGTCGTCGCTGAGAAGACGGTGGAGGACGGGCCAGCGAAGAGCACCTGGTCGCAGGTGCCGGTCGGCCGTTTCACGCGCTTGCACGACAGGCCGACCCGGAACATTTCATAGGCGCGCTGCTCATTCTCGGGTCGCGCAAGCCAATGGATGCAGTTCTTGCACCGGCCGCGTTCATGCGGAACGGACGGGTCGAGCGGAGGCCCGCCATTGTGGCCGGGACGGAGGAGACGGCCGGTCATGACAAACCTCCAGCTCGTGCCTTGGACCGGGCGGAGACGATGTGCTGGACAACGACCGGCCGCGTATCGGCGGCCTTAGCGAGCCGTTCGATCAGCGCAAGCTCCGCCATGGAACAGTCGCCGCGCACCTCGATTTCCACCCAATGACCGGAGCGTCCGACATGGGAATCGCGCAGGCGATGGCTGGACGAGGTGTAGAAGCTCTCGTTCGGGTCGATCAGCCGGACGCGGGTGGTGAGGAAGATGATGCCGGAGCCGAGATTGCCGCAGAACAGCAGTTCATCCGCCGGCGTGGTTTTCGGGCCGCCGCCGACCTGTTTGCGACCGATCTGACGAAATGCTTCATCGAACGTGGCCGGATCGTGGGTCATGCGTGCCGACCGGGCTTGCTGGAAGACCCACGGCGGCCGCCAGGGATCGAGCTTGCCGACGGCGATCTGGTGGAGGAAATCGGCGAAGCTCGCCGGATCGGCCGGATATGGGCACGTCCGCCAAATCTCGCGAACACGCGCGCGCAACGTGTCGGGTAGCGCGAAAAGCCGGGCGCGGGCCTTCCGCCACCAGGCAGCTCGCTGGCTGCGGCGTTTGTGTTCGGCCTCGCCCCACCAGACAGCGCGGCGGGCCATTTCCTCATCGACACCATGTTGTGTGGCGGCGATCTGATCGGCAAAGAGCGGCAACGCCTCCCGTTCGAGGCGTTGCTTGCGGAGAAATGCCGCGCGTTTGCGCGACGTATCTCCATAGGGTTCAAATCTGTGCCAGCGACGGAAGCGCATCACACGCCCTCCCACCGGGACTGCCGGGCCGTGCGGATGATCCGTTCGGCCTGGCGGATGCTGCCGGCCTCTCGCGCGGCTTCGGCCCAGACCGAGATAGGGAATTCGCCGGTAAAGAGCATGTCGCGTTCGATGCCGAGCCCGAAGGGCAGGCGCACCGAGGTCATTTCCTCCAGCGAGAAATAGCCCAGCTCCGGCTCGCCGAGATCGGCCAAACCGAACAGCGTGTCGCCGTCGGCGGCCAACTCGGTCGCAAGCCAGACGCCCTCCCCAAGCGGGTTGAAGAATTTCACCACCGGCACATGGTCTGCATCGCGCTGGCGGCCATTGGCCAGAAGCTGCGCGCGCAACTCGTCGGTCAGGAGGATCATGCCGCCCTCCTGTCGGTTGTGTCGGTGCTGGCGCTCGAAGATTCGGCCTTTGGCAGATGGGCCAAGATCCAGTCGGCCGCCTTGCTCGCCTGCGAGGCGGCGCGCACGATCGCGCGGTTGTCCTCGCGTAGCACCTCCAGCCAGGAGCCGATGTAGTCGGCATGGCGCACAGTCGGCACGATGCCGAGCGAGGCGCATCAGAACGCGGCGCTCATCTCGGCGATTTATCTGAACAGTCAAGCTGTCTCAGCGGACTTTCATCAGCCGAAACCAGCCGATCTGGCGGCGTTGCGCGGTTTTAGAACGGGTGAGACACTCGGGAGTATCTGGAGGGCTGCTCTTCGCATTGCGGTTCGTGGTTTTTACGACTGCTCAGCGAACCGAATGCGACTGGTGAAGGGATTTCTTTCGTGCAGACTGCTCCGCGGCCGTACCGGTCGACCACCTCACTTACGCTCAAAGCATCTCGCCGATATCTGACGCGCCGCTGGGATATGCGAACATGGTGGTCTTCAACTGCTCTGCCGTCAGCCCTTGCCTGATCGCCAGTGCAAAGATGTTGATCACTTCGTCAGCGTGCGGACCGACAAGATGGGCGCCGAGGATGCGGTCAGTGTCCGCGTCGACCAACGTTTTGAAGCCATACACCGTCTCGGCCTGCTGGCGTGCGGTGAACCAGCCGTCCACGCGCTCGGTCTTTACGCGAACGTTCAGGCCTTTCTCACGCGCCTTGGCTTCGCTCATGCCGACGGCTGCGATCGGCGGGATGGTGAAGGCGACACTCGGAACGCCTGTGTATTCAGGCCTGACCGTGTTGCCGTTGAGCAGGTTCGCCGAGACTACCTTCGCGTCATGGCTTGATACCGGAGTGAGCGGCGGTCCTAGGCCGGCGGCATCACCTGCTGCGTAGACCGCGGGGTTGGAGACGCTTTGCAAAAATCCGTTCAACGCCAGCCGCCCGTTATGGTGCTTTACGCTCCCGGCATCGAGATCGAGCGTCGCGAGCGCCGGCGCCCGACCCGCGGCATGGACGACCAGATCTGCGTCCATATCGAGTTCGCCGTCAGGACAGTCCGCCCGGACGCGATAGCCGTCTGATACCTTCTCAATGGCGGTCACCCCTGCCTGTGTGCGGACATTGATGCCGCGCTCGCTGAACTTGTCCATCAGCCAGCCGACGAGATCGGGGTCGAATTGCTTGAGCATTCGCTTCCCGTGCTGAAGAATTGTGACCTGTGCTCCGGCGCGCGCCGCGATGTGCGAAAACTCGGCCGCGATATAACCGCCGCCGACAAGGACGATGCGTTCAGGCAGGCTCTCCAGTTCCAGGAAGCCTTCATTGGTGATCAGGTGCTGCTCGCCCGGAATGCCGAGCGGCACGGCCTCGGCGCCGGCGGCGATCACGATACGGTCCGCCTCGATCCTCTCTCCTCCGAACTCGAGCGCATTCGGGCCGATAAAGCGAACGTGACCGTGGAAGGCGTGAATCCCTTTGTCGGCAAAGGCTTTCTCACGCTTCTGCGGTACCGGATCGGTGAAGCTGCGCTTGAAGGCCATCAGTCCCGTCCAATCGAGCGTCGCGTCCCCTTCGATTCCACGTCCGCTCATGCGCCAGGCGTGATCAGCCGCCTCGGCGCCGCCGACCATCATCTTCTTCGGATCGCAACCGCGCAAGGCGCAGGTGCCCCCGAAGGGCCGGAAGTCCGCGACGGCGACGCTCCAGCCAGCCGCACGAACCCTGTGTGCTGTTACGATCGCAGCCGTTCCCGTGCCGATGATCGCAAGGTCATATCTCTTCGCCACTAGATCTCCTCCAACATTGTCACGTTCGACATCCGAGCCTTCACGGCTCAGCCGGCGCAGCATGAGAGCTTCGCCACGTCCTTGTCGAAGGCAAGAGCCGCGAGCTTCAGGCCCTCAACGGTGGTGAGATACGGAAAGAGCGTATCCGCGAGGTCGTCGACGGTGAGGCCGTGCCGGATTGCCAGGGCCGCCGTCTGGATGCTGTCGGCTCCCTCCGGTGCGAGGATATGCGCCCCGAGCAGCCGGCCGCTGCCAGCGTCGGCGACGAGCTTGATGAGCCCGCGTGTGTCTCGGGCGGCAATCGCGCGCGGCACCTGGTCGAGACCGATCGTGGAGACACGGACGGCGTGGCCGGCGGTCCGCGCAGCCGCCTCTGTCAGCCCGACGCTCGCCACCTGCGGATCGGTGAAGACGATGGCCGGCATGGCACTGTTGTCGTAGCGCAGGCTGTCGCCGTTGAGGGCGTTCTTCGCTGCGAGCTTGGCACCGTAGGCGGCCATGTAGACGAACTGATCGTGACCGGTGACGTCGCCGGCAGCGTACACGCCCGATCTTGTCGTGCGCATGCGGTCATCGACGAAGATGCCGCCCTTCGGCGAGAGAGCGATCCCATGCTCGGCGAGCCCGAGACCTTCGATATTGGGCGCGCGGCCCGTCGCCACGAGCACCTGATCGGCGTCGATCGTGACGTCCTTGCCGTCGCGATGGACAGTGAGTGCAACACCGTCCGCGGTCTTGCGGATCGTCCGGTACGTGATGCCGGAAATCACCGCGATGCTCTCGTCCATGAAATACCCCGTCAGCGCCGTGCCGATCTCGGGTTCGGCCTCCGGAAGGAGACGCGAGCGGCACACCAGCGTCACCTCGACGCCGGCGCGGGCGAACATCTGGGCGAGTTCGGCCCCGATATAGCCGCCGCCGATCACGAGCAGAGATCGGGGCAGCGCCTCGAGATCAAGCGCCGTCGTGCTCGTCAGGTATGGCACGGTCTCGATGCCTGGGATGACAGGGACGGCCGGTCGCGCGCCGGTCGCGATGATGATCTTGCCGGCTGAGACAAACGTGCCGTCCACCTGGACGCCGCCGTCCACGATGCGCGCCGGCCCTTCGCGATAGGCGATGCCGTTGTAAGCCGGGAGCAGGTCGGCGTACTTGGCCTGACGTAGCTCCGAAACCAGCGCGTCCTTCTGACGGACGGTTCCGCCCCAGTCGGTCAGTTCGGCCTCGGCCGTGATGCCGGCGAAACGTGCCGCGGCTCGGGCATTGTGGAGCGTCTCGGCGGCGCGGATCAGCGTCTTCGACGGCACGCAACCGATATTGACGCAGGTGCCGCCGATGGTGCCGCTGCCGATGAGGGCCACCTGGGCGCCCTGATCGGCTGCCGTGATCGCGGCCGAGAAGCCGGCCGAGCCGGCGCCGATGATGGCAAGGTCGTAGGAACCATTGTTGCGGCCATTCGTGCCAAGGCGCCGATGCGTCACGGGCCTGTCCGGCGATGCCGTATCGCCCGACGATTGAGGCTCACCTTGTGTCTCGGCCGCGTTGTTGCCGTGGCCGGCGATTGTGCCGATTCCGGCAAGGCTGGGCCCGAAGATCGCCCGACCTGCTTCGAGAGCTTCCTCGATCGACAGCCGGAATCCCGGCTCGTCTGCAGGACGCTGCCGGCGCCACGCGGCGAGGTGATCGTCGGAACAGAAGAAGGATGTTGCAGTGCACAGCGAGTTCGCAGCGCATCCGCCTTCGTAATGGACGCTGAGCCATACGACGGCCGTCGTCGGCTCAACGTCGGCCAGAGCCCGGCCCCGTTCCTGCGTGGTGATCCGGACCGGCGCGCCGCAGTGGCGGCAGCGCGAGACGATCGAGATGTCTTGGTCGGTCATAGCGCCGATGCCGAGCGCGTCGACCGCGCACATCGCAGTAAGAGTGCGTCCGTCCAGTGTGACCCGGTGGCCGGTGTCGCGGTCGGTGAAGGGATACGCGCCGACAATCATGTCGCCATCGAGTACGACGAGGTCGCGACGGCGGAGCTCTTCGAGCAGCGCACGGACGGCTTCCTCGCTCAGCCCCGCACGCTTGGCAAGCGCGCTTGGGGTCGGGGCTCGCCCGTGTTCGGCGTAGAGCTGTAGCAACGCAACGCGCACGCGATCCGTGGCCGCCTCGTAGCCGCTCCAGCGGTTGAGCACATGGTCGGAGCCGACCATGGCCAGCAGGGCCTCCTTCACCACGGGTGACGAAACCACCGACCAGTCCGGAAACGTCACACCCGGCCGCACGGCCAAGCTCGGCACCGTTGCGGATGTAGAAACCGTCGCCTTGTCGCGGGACGCGGAGGATGTGCAGCAATCGTTCATGGCTTCAGGCCTTCATTCAGAATCTTCGTGTTGGAACAGACGACCTTTGCACGGCGATGATGGATGCCGCAGGCGACAAGCCCGAGGCCCGCGGCGATCAGGGAAAGCACGACCAGACCCGAACCCGTCAACCACGCGCCGAGGCCGGCCAGCGGCGGGGGCACGGCAAGGAGTGGCGCCGCGCAGCAGATCGCAACGACAATGGCGCCTGCGGCGCCGGTGCGGATCAGGGCGCGGTCATGCATGTCAACTGCCTTGCTCCTGCGTCGGGCGGGCCGGATAGCCGGCATTCATGCTGGCGGCCGCGATGGCATCCGGGGTCGTCTGCGCGTCGTCGAAGGTCACGGTCGCGGTCTTGGCTTCGAACGAGACGGCCACCGTCGAGACCCCGGGGACCGCCGCCATCGAGGTCTTCACGATGTAGGGGCAGGAGGCGCAGGTCATGTTGTCGATGGCGAAGGTGACTGTGCGTTCGGTAGCGAACACGGCAGGCGCGGTCATCACCGACATGATCAAAGCAAGAGCACTCAAACTCTTCTTCATGGGACGGGTCTCCTCTTGGTGTCAGGCGGAAAGCAGCAGCGGGGCGACGTAGTCGAATGCGAAGGCGGCCGCGACGAGCACCGTCGCAAACCAGAGCGCGATCTGGACAATGCGGCTGGGGATCGGGCGCGCGCAGGCAGCATCCTCGGCGCAGGCCCGCCTCGGCTTCCAGTAGACGAGATAGAAGCCGTAGCCGAGAACGCCCGTCGTCCCGGCGACGAAGAGCGGCTTGTAGGGCGCGAGCGCCGTCAGATTGCCGATCCAGGCGCCACCAATGCCTAGGCTAAACAGGATGAGCGGGACGATGCAGCACGAGGAGGCGGCAAGCGCGCCGAGAATGCCGCCGACGGCGACCAGGCGCTGCCGTCCGACTTCGGCTCGGTCCGACGCGAGCACGTCGGTCGTGGCGGACGTCATGCCCGCCGTGCTGGGTCGCGATATATCCATGTCCGATCTCGCTTTCCTTGCCGAAATCCTCATTGCGCAGTACCATGCGGTCTGTAGCAACTACAGGGTCAAGAGGGATTTTTGCGATGCGCGATCACGCTGGCGTGAAGGGCCTGCAGCGGGCTGAGCTCGCCCGGCGGACGGGCAGCAATCTGGAGACTGTGCGCTACTACGAGAAGGTCGGGCTCCTGCCCGAGCCACCGCGCACGGCGGCCGGCTACCGCAGCTACGACACGACGCACGAGCGGCGCCTTCGCTTTGTGCTGCGGGCACGCGAGCTCGGCTTCTCACTCGACGAAATCCGCGAGCTGTTGCGCCTGGTCGACGAACGCGACCAGCCCTGCGCCGAGGCAAGCGCGGTCGCCGCCGCGCATCTCGACGATGTGCGGGCGAAGATCGCTGACCTGAAGCGCATGGAGCGGGTGCTCAAGGACGTCGTCGCGCAATGCGCCGACGGCACGCGGCCGGAATGTCCGCTGATTGAGGCGCTGTTCCGGGAGCGAACTGTCAACTGATCGGGTCGAGGAGCGCCTATGCGGCGCCCCTGACGTCGTTCCGGCAAGCGTTGCCCTGCTGGGCGTGCAGCCAGTCGGCGATCTGCTGCGCCTTGGCTGCGGCGGTGAAGATCGCGCGCTTGTCGGAGCGAAGCACCTCGAGCCAGGAGGCGATATAGCTGGCGTGGTCGGGCCGCGGCTCGACGCTGAGATGGAGGTCGGCGCAGATCATGGCGCTCAGGAGCTCGACCGTGCATTCCTCCATAGCATAGGCGGCCGAGCCGAACCGTCCGGAGAGATCACGGTCGAGGCGATGCCTGGCGCCGGAGGCGTGACCCTTATGCCGATATCGGCATAACGGCCATTATGCCGTAAGTCGGATTATGCCGCATGGCCGAGCTTTTCGGCTGTCACGCCGGCTTTCGGCCATGCGGCAGTT
>NZ_JAHWRG010000028.1:0-22296 GCF_024539785.1 Ochrobactrum sp. BTU2
GAGCGATACGTTCATCGTTACCATCAAATTCTCCCTTCACTGCAATTAAAATCGCAGATTGGCAAAGTTTGTCAATGTTATTTTCACCAGCTACCTATCCATTTAACGTTCTAGGCCAGACCGTTGATTATGATTACCAGTCACCAACATCCATGTTGCTCTCCATTTGAGGCGCGTTCCAACTGCCCAACCTAAAAACTATCTCATCGGATCTCTACAGGCATTTATCTCAGGTGGCCCCGAAAACATGCTGGCGGTGTGGTAAGCGTGCGCGGCACACCTTCAAAGCGCATATTCTGGCGGGATAGGCACGCAGTAACCGGGATATTCGTCGGTTTTTTCATCGTTTTCCGTGCCGTCACCGGAATGCCATGGTCCAGTGTATGGAGCGGTAAAGTCAATGAAGAAGCGACCACCCGAAGATTCTCTGGGGGTACCGTAGATGCCATCTGGCAGGCGTGTGTTCTGGGGATTTCTGCTTATCCTTGTAACCGGGGATCATATTCCCGTTGGTGGGCGCATCATTGCTGGTGATGCTTGCCATTGACTGGATCTACACACGAGCACGGACCAACCGAAAAGCACGAGCCTGACCGTCCCTTTTTTGGTATTTATATTACATGGGATGAACGTCGCTGATTATGGTCATCCCAGCTTTCAAAAAGCTGGATTATTCGATGTTCAAAGGCCGCCATTTCGATAAGTCTATCATCCTTATGTGTGATTGAGGGTACCTGACTTACAATCTGAGCCTGCGCAAATGATGGCCGAGCGCGGCATCGCGAGGGACCATTCCACAGTGCACCGCTGGGTTCTGCATTTCAGCCCCATGCTGCTAGGCAGCGTGGACGACTTTGAGCCAGTATCTTGCGGTGGCAATATGAACCATGCTGATGAAACTCTCGGCGAGTTGGTCGTATCGGGTGGCAATGGCGCGGTTGATTCTCAGTCGGCCGAGCATCCGTTCGATTAAGTTGCGCTGTTTATACAGAGTGCGATCATATTCAATCTTCACGCGGCGGTTTGCTCTGCCGGGAATGACGGGTTCAATATTGCGGCTGGCAAGATTATTACGAATGGCATCCGCATCGTGGCCCTTATCAGCAAGAAGCGCCTGTGGCGCTTGCTCGGGAAAGCTGATCAATGTGTCATAAGCCTTGCAATCTGCCGTCTCGCCAACCGTTAGGTGGAAGGCAAGCGGTCTTCCTCTGGCATCAGCCAGACAGTGAAGTTTACTGGTGCCCCCTCCCGCGAGCGGCCAAGAGCACGTCGATTAATCCTCCTTTTCCGCCCGCTGCCGAAATATGCGCGCGAACCGTGGTAATATCGATGCTGTGGTGGCCACTGTCAGCCATGATCTCAGCAAGGGTGACTGAAACGACCTCCCAGACCCCGGCTTCGCTTCAGCGCCGAAAGCGTCAATAGATCGTATTCCAGTTGCCGTATTTGGGGTGGAACATCCCGCCACGGCGTACCGCAACGAAGTCCCCAAAGTGTGCCGTTGATGATTGCACGATTTTGCTCCGGACGACGCCCCCGTCCCCGATTGACGGCTTCAATCGGAAGAAGCGTCCGGTCAAATGCAAATGGAATCTGGATGAGACCTATGTGCAGGTCAAGGGCGAGTGGGATGTATCTGTTTCGTGCCATTGTCAGCATCCGCAGTGCCTTCGAGTTGCTGTTGCTGTTCAATAGAAACCACGACCTGAAAGCTGCTAAACGCTTTATCCGCAAGGCGCTGACCCGACATGGCAGGCCAGAGAAGATCACAATTGACGGTAGCCAGACCAATTGGACGACCATCATCCAGTGCGATGTCGAGAGCCGGTTGCGACAGGGAGAAAGGCCCATCACGATCAAGTCCATGAACAACTCCATCGAACAGGATCATCGCCTTGTCAAACGACGGATACGATCCATACTCGGTTTCAAGTCCGAAGTCGCTGCTAGCATCTCGCTCGCCGGCATCGAGCTCGTTTACATGATGCGAAAGCTGCAAGGTAATTTCGGATCAACCGCACCGCTTTCACTCAAACAACAATTCACAGCGCTTGCGGCAGAGTTGCCTCGAGCGATTAGCTACGCTTTATCGCACCGAAATTTTTGCAGCAGACCCTCAAAAACGGCGCCGTATGGTGACATCAAAGCTCAACTTAGACACAGTTGCTAGAGATCAACAGTGCAACTTGAACCAAGGCGCTACTATCGAAGAAGGGAGTATAACTGATCGAAGAACCCTTCGGAATTCACACGCGTCGCTACCCAAACATTATCGGGTAGCCTTCGCTCCTGCCAATAGTCGGCCACTGTGGCGCCGAATGTATAGGTTCCCGTAAGATCAACGGCGACATGTGCCCGGCGCTTTTCGATAAGCGACGGGTCTATGATCGTTGCCAAAACCAGCGGATCATGCAGCGCCCCACCGACACCCATCTGGCCGCGATGCAATTTTTCGTAGAACTTCAGCCAGTTGAGAACCGCCTTGCCGAGCGGAGTGTCGATCTTGCGCAGTTCTTCGAATTGTTCCTCTTCCACGAGAACATGCATGGTGACATCCAGACCAACCATGGTCACATCGATGCCGCTGTCCATCACGATGCGCGCAGCTTCCGGATCGCAGAAGATATTGAATTCCGTCGGCGTGATATACTCGGTGCGACGGAAAAAAGCACCGCCCATGGACACTATACGCGCGATCTTGGGCTTCAGCTCAGGATATTTGAGAAGGAGCATGGCGATATTGGTCAGCGGGCCGGTCGGCGCCAGCGTGACCGGCTCCGGATGTTCGCGCAAAATTTTTGCGATGAAGTCGACGGCATGCATATCGACCAGTTTCATCGTCGGCTCGGGAAGATCCGGCGTGCCTTCAAGACCGCTCGGACCGTCGGCTGTGCCCAGAACGAGCGGCCTGTTCAAAGGCGTCCCGCAGCCTTGCGCAATAGGCACATCCCCCGCGCCGATGAACTCCAGAATACGCAGAGCGTTGATCGTCGTGCGTTCAAGCGTTGCATTGCCGCAAACGGTCGTGACGCCAAGGAGATTGATTGCGTCGGACTTGTGCGCCATGACGAGCGCAATGGCGTCGTCATGCCCAGGATCGCAATCCATGATGACAGGAATTTGTTTCATCTATGCTACTCTTTTCACTCTTCAGCCAAGCTGTGCGATGGATTTCTTGAACAGGCTCAGGAACTGGCGTCCGTTCAGATTGCGACAGACACGCGTTGTTTCGGGGCCGGAGAACGGTAGAATCTGGCGACCGGTGAAAGCCACTGTCTGACCGCGCACAAGCCGCTCGCTAAGCGCGACGTCGACAAAGACAGGCTTGGTCATTTCAAAGAATTCCGGATGCAGCACAGCCGAAACCGCGATGGCATCATCCAGCGGAAAGCCGACAAGCTCGAAAAATTCGCGCCAGATGTCGATATAGATGGGGAAGTTCTCGCACACATAGGATGTGATGCGGTTTTCCGGATAGAGCGATGCGAAATCGTTCAGATCATCGCGCGTCAGCATCGAGGCCGCGACACGGTTGTCTTCACAGACGTCCAGCGGAACCAGAATGATCGGAGCGCCCGATCGCAGCACCACACGAGCAGCTTCCGGGTCAGCCCAGATATTGTATTCGGAAACCGGCGTTATATTACCAGGGGTGGCGAAACACCCACCGAGAACCACGATCTGCTTGACCAGTTTCGCGATATCCGGCGCCATCTGGAGTGCCATCGCCACATTGGTTTGCGGACCAGTGGCCACAATCGAAATCTCATGCGGGTTGGCCCGCACCAGATCGATCATGAAATCAATGGCGTGCTTGGCGATCGGCTGATGGCTTGGAGCAGGCGCGGGCGGATTGAATCCCTTCAGCTGTTCTCCGAAACGGGCCTGAAGCTGTTTCTCGAAGTGTACCGGGGCAAGCATATCCTCGCGGGAATTGCCGACCAGCGGACGATAAGCCCCCTTTGCGACAGGAACGTCTTCACGACCGGCAAGCGACAGCGTGTTCAAAACCACGTTGGTAACCTGCTCGATATCCCCCGCAGCGCCTGTAACAGACGTGATGCCCTCAAGCTTAATGCCGTTGCAACCCAGTGCGAACAATATTGCGAGAATATCGTCGCCTGCTGAATCGACATCCAGTATTATACGTTCCATACCTTGATCTTACCCTTATTGAGGGCGCTTCAGGAGCGCCATGCTTTCCAGTGTTTCCTTGAAGAATTTCGGACGTTGGCGGTAGGTCAACACGAACAGCGCGCCGAGAGTGACCGCATATGGGACCATCAGGACGAGATATGATGGAAGACCGAAGGTTTGCAGGCGCAGGGAGAGCGCATCGGAAAACCCGAACAGCAGGCAGCCCAGCAGAACCTTGACCGGATCGCCATTGGAGAAGATGAGCACCGCCACGGCCATGAAACCGCGCCCTGCAGACATGTTTTCCGCAAACATCGTAATGTAGCCCAGCGAAAGATGCGCGCCAGCCAGTCCCGCGAGAACACCGCAGATCAGGGATGCGATATGCTGCATTCTCGCTGTCGGAATGCCGATGGACTGGGCTGCCTCCGGCTTTTCCCCGGTCACCCGGATATAGAGCCCGAGCTTGGTTCGATAAAGCACCAGCCACACCACGAAAACCATGATGAAGGCGAGATAGACAAGCGGCGTGTAGCCGGAAATCGCTTTGCCGAACTGGCCGAGATACTTCGCATACGGAAGATGGATTGCCGACAGGCCCACAATATCCGGGCTGACGATCGATCCGCGCGTGCCGAAAATGGCCTTTGTCAGGGAAATCGTCAGTCCGCCCGCCATGATGTTGAGCGCGAGGCCCACAACCACTTCGTTGGCGCGCATCGTCACGACAAGCAATGAAAAGATCACGGCGACAATTACGGACGCCAATACGCCGATCACCAGGCCGCCGAGGGCTGATCCCGTCCAGATCGATCCGAGCACGGCAAAGAATGCGCCCAGAAGCATCTGACCTTCCAGACCGATATTGAAGATACCGGCTTTCGTGGTGAAGGCGCCGCCCAGGGACACAAGAAGAATGGGTGCCGTGGTGCGCAGCGTCGCCGCCAGCAATGTGACGGTGAATATCTTGTCTAGAACTTCCACCGGCGCTCTCCACTGAAATTATTGCGGCGGCGGAACAGGATCTGCGCCGATACGCATAGAATGATAAACGCCTGAATGACCGTGATGATTTCACGCGAGGCGCTGGTTTCAACCTCCATCAGGAGTGAGCCGGACCGCAGTGCACCAAAGAAAAGCGCAGTTCCGATGACGCCTATGGGATTGCCGTTGGCCAGAAGCGCTGCGATCACGCCATCGAACCCGAAGCCGGGGGCAAAGCCCTCCATGAACCGGTGATGGACACCCAACGTCTCAATCCCCCCTGCCAGTCCGCCGACGGCTCCCGAAACCAGCAGGATCACGAACACATTGCGCTTGATGTTCACACCTCCATAGGCTGCGAATTTGGGGTTTGCGCCCATCGCCGTCATAGAATAGCCAGCACTTGTGTATTTGAGGAAAAGCTGGAAAGCGACTGCCAGAATAACGCCGATGAACAGACCGATGTTCAGCCGCGAAAACTCGAAAATCTGCGGCAGATAAGCTGTCGGTGCAACAGGGTCGGTTTCCGACCAGCCGCCCGGACGCTTGAACACGGAAATAGTGAGAAACGACGTCAGCAGGATGGCAATATAGTTGCTGAGGATTGTCGAAACCACTTCGTTCGTGCCGTAGCGCGCGCGGAAGAACGCCGGGATCAATATCCACAAGCCCCCCGCCGCGATGGCCGCGAACATGGCCACCATCATATGGAGGACCGGCGGCATGGTGAAGGCAAAACCGACCCATGCGGCCGCGAAGCCGCCAAGATAAAGCTGCCCTTCAACACCGATATTGAAAAGGCCGCCGCGCAAGGCGACACACGCCGCCACACCGCAAACGATGATCGGCGTTGCCTGAAGCAGCGTTCCCGCCAGCCGCTCGGTGCTGCTGAACGCCCCCCGCACGAGGGTTGCGAAAACATGCAGCGGATTTTCACCGACGAGCAGAATGATGATCGCACCGCCCGCCAGAGAAATGAAAATGGCAAGCAGCTGGCCCAACAGATTTTCGATCCAGTCCGGCAGCGGCTTTTTTGGCGTCGGTTGCGTCGCCGCCGTTAGATTGTCTTGCGCAGTCATTGGGATACCATTTTTGCGCCGCCGGCTTTGGAGCCCGCCATCAGGTAACCGATTTCATCTTCGGTCGCCGTTTCTGGATCGACTTCACCGGCGATCATTCCTGAAAACATGACCAGTACGCGGTCTGCGAGTTTGAGAATTTCATCGAGCTGCACGGAGATCAGCAGGATCGCAGCTCCGCGTTCGCGTTGCTTCATGATCTCCTCGTGAATGCCTTCCATCGCGCCGATATCGACGCCCCGGGTGGGCTGATCGACGATCAGGAAAGGACAATTCTGAGAAAATTCGCGGGCGAGAACCACCTTCTGCATGTTGCCGCCCGAGAGGGTTTTGACGGTGGTTTTCGGCCCCATGGCGCGAATGTCGAACTTGCGGATCATCTCCACCGCCTGTTCGGTTGCATAACGCCAATTTACAAAGCCGTTTGTCGCCCATGGCTTACGATGCTGGCGCCCCATCACGAGATTGGCGGTGATCGTGTCAGCGGCGTTCACCCCGTAGGTGAGGCGGTCACCGGGCACGTGCGCCAATCCCGTTTCGCGGACGCCCATTGGCGTTTCGCCCGCAATTTCCTTGCCTTGAAGAAGAATGCTGCCGTGAGACGGCTTGCGCAATCCGGCGATCACTTCGGCAAGTTCGGTCTGGCCATTGCCGTCAACACCGACAATGCCGACGATTTCTCCCGCATTCACACCGAAACTGACATCCTGAAGAACCGGCGTTCCGCGTCCGTCACGGGCATAGACGCCGGAGAGCCTGAGCACTTCCTGACCGCGCGTCGGATTGCGGGGGCGCCGGGAGAAGTTCACCTCACGCCCCACCATCATCCGGACGAGTTCGTCCTCCGTCATGTCCCTGGTTACCTTGCTGCCGACCGCCTTGCCGTCCCGCAGAACAGTGATCGTTTCGGAATGCTGCATGACTTCGGAAAGGTGGTGCGAAATGAAGACGACGGTCATTCCCTGCTGCACGAAATTCCGCAATATCTTGAAGAGTTCGCGACTTTCCTGCGGCGTCAGAACGGCTGTCGGCTCATCGAGAATGACGATTTCGGCGCCCCGTGCCAACGCTTTCAGAATTTCAACGCGTTGTTCAGCCCCAACCGAAAGCTCGCTGACATGCTTTGTGGGATCGACCTTAAGCCCGAAAGTCTCGGAAATTTCCTGCACCCTGTCGATCTGGGCTTTATGATCGATCAGGCCGTTATGCGTTATTTCCATTCCCAGAAAGATATTCTCGGCAACGGTGAGCGAGGGGACCAGCTTGAAATGCTGATGGACCATTCCCAACCCGCGCTCGATCGCGACCTTGGGGGAAGACATGACGGCTTCCTGGCCATTTATGCGAATAACACCCTCATCCGGCTGGTGAATGCCGAACAAGATGTTCATCAACGTCGATTTACCTGCGCCATTCTCGCCAACCAGCGCGTGAATCTCGCCCTTCCTGACCTTGAGGTCGATTCGGTCGTTTGCTGTCAGCGCGCCGAACCGCTTGGTGATGCCTTGTAGTTCGATTGCATAAGTCATGGATCGCGGTTCCGAAAATCGGTGTTTCGCCAAAACGACACGTGCACTATCGCCACGTCACGGGATGACGCCCTGCATGCTCGATGAGCGCAAGCCCGCCGCCAAATCCGGCAGGCTTGCGTCGTGTTTTTCAGTTACTGGTTCATCTTCACGGCGATGGTGCCGTCAGCAATGCCTTTGCGAGCCTCTTCCAGCTTGGCTGTAATATCAGCTGGCACCCTGTCCTTCATGTCGTCGCATATCTTCAGCTCGACACCACCGGATTTCACACCGTAAGCATATGCGCCGGGCTTGACCGGATTTCCGTCGACCTCACCCTTGATCAGGTCATAAACCGCAATATCCGCGCGCTTGAGCATGGATGCCAGCATGGCACCGGGAGCGGTCGGGCACTGATCGACATCCACGCCGATCGCATATTTGCCTGCCGCTCTGGCTGCCTGCAACACGCCCTCGCCTGTCGGACCCGCCGCCTGATAAAGAAGATCGACATCCTGGCCGTAAAGCGCCATCGCCAGTTCGCTGCCCTTGGCCGGATCGTCGAACGTACCGGCAAAAACGCTGCTGACGGAAACATCACTTGCGACCTGCGCGACGCCCTGCTCCATACCTGTCAGGAAGTTGCGTATAACCGGAATGTCACGCCCGCCGACGAAACCGACCTGCGAGGAACTGTCGAACCCCTCGACCTGCTGGGACGTCATCAGGCCAGCCAGCGCGCCGACCAGGAAGGAGCCCTCTTCCTCCACGAAATCGATATAAGTCATTGTCGGGCTGTCGAGCACGCCATCGATGAAGATGAACTTCTGGTTCGGGTAAGCCTTGTTAGACTTCTGCAAGGCATCGACCAACTCCCAACCCATGACGAAGATCAGGTCGTACTGCCCGTCCTTCGCGAGATTGTTGAACTGCTCTTCATAATCAAGCGCCCGATTGCCCGTGTCCACGATCTTGAGATCGACGCCGAAATCGCCCTTGGCGCGCTCCAGACCCTTGATGATCGAAATGCCGAAGCCCTGCGAAAAATAGCCCGAAATGGCCGCGACCTTCAGGTCTTGCGCCGCGACCGGTGCAGACAACATGCCCAAACCGATAAATGCGGATACAGCAAGGGTCTTCAATCCCAACTTCATTTCGATGTACTCCCAGACCGTCGTCGTTTGCACTTGACGACAATTATTGTTTGTGTACGAATAAATTGCGAAAAGACTGATTGTCTGTCAAGGGCATATTCGAGGCAACGAATGACAGAACAGAAAAATAAAATCGAGACGGCGCAATCCGTTCTTGTAACCGGTGCCGCAGGGCTGCTGGGCTCTTATGTAACGCGCGCCTTCAAGGATGCCGACTACAAGGTCACAGGCGTCGATATTGCGCAACACGATGGATTGGACGTGACTGTTGCGGACCTGACCCGTCTCGATGCGGCGCTGGAACTGGTCAGAAATGTGGACCATGTGGTTCATATCGCATCGCTCCCCCGGCCCGTGGGCTACGATGTCCAGGACGTCTACAACACGAACATGTCGCTGATGTTTAACGTCGTTGAAGCCATGGAACGCAATAAAATCAATAGTTTGATTTATGCGTCCTCCTTCAGCACCATCGGCCTGCCTTTCGCCAACAAGCCGCTGGCGCCGGATTATTTTCCGGTTGATTCGCAACATCCGACCAAAGCGATGGATGTTTACGCACTGACAAAACTCCTAGGCGAGAATATCGTTGATTATTGGGTGGCCCGCACCGGCGGCGATGCGATCAGTATCCGCATGCCGTGGATCCAGGACACCCATATTTTCGCACGCGATGTCTTGCCCCGCCGCGACACGGACGACGCAAAGCTGGATCTCTGGGCTTATGTGGACGCACGGGACGCAGCCCGGGCCTTTATCCTGTCTTCCCAGGCTAAACTACGGGGACATAATCGTTTTTTTATTTCAGCCGCAGACACCTATTCCAAACACATGTCGGTCGAACTGATCGAAAGGTTCTATCCAGGCGTTGCACTGAAGGAACCGCTGGAAGGCTTCGCCAGTCTTATTTCCAATCGGGAAGCCGAAACCCTGATCGGTTTCCGGCCCCGCCATAGCTGGCGTGAATACGGCCAGTTCAAGTAAACTCGGAGGAAGTCTTTGTAATGAAAGATTTTTTGGGGAAAACCGTTCTTGTAACAGGAGGTGCTGGTGCTATCGGCAGCGCCACTGCGAAACTCTTCCTCGAACGGGGCGCCAATCTGGTGTTGGCCGACATTGATTCTGTGAAGCTCGACAAGATGAAAGCACACTTGTCCGCCTTCGGTGAAGTGTCTGTCATCAGCGGTGACGTCACTAACGAAATCCACGTACGCAAGGTCATCGATTATTGTATTAGTACGTACGGATCGCTCGACACCGTTTTCAACAATGCCGGCATTGCAGGTGCGGTTCGCCCGATTCACGAGTGGAGCAGCGCCGACTGGGATCATATCGTAAATGTAAATTTGCGCAGCCAGTTTCTGGTATTGAAATATGCTGCGATGCATATGACAGAACGCAGGGCGGGCGCCATCGTGAACATGGGCTCATCCATGTCCAACTGGGATGTCCTGTCCGGTGGCGTCGGTTATGTGGCAACCAAACATGCCGTTGTCGGCCTGACCAAGACGGCTGCACTCGATCTTGCTCCATACGGCGTGAGGATCAATGCAGTCTGTCCGGGCGTGATCGAAACGAGTCTCGGAGTTCCCGGCCTTGAGGATGGAAACGTGGGCAGCACATCAGCGGTTGCGCGCTTCGCCTCAAAAATTCCGTCGCTGCGCATTGGCCAGCCGGAAGATGTCGGCGAGGTCGTCGTGTTTCTCGCTTCGAACAGCGCCCGCCACATCAATGGTGCGGCCTGGCTAATTGATGGCGGGCAGACCCTCCAGAGTTACGCCAATGGCCCCGACGGCGGGACCTATTGAAGCAACGCAATTCGTGAAATATTTCCGCGCGGCTTGTCCGCCAAAGATAACAAGATTTAGGGGTGAACCATGTCTGTCGATGTATTTTCCGCACATAAGGCTGAAGCGGCATTCGATCTGCGAGCGGAGAAAGCCGCCATTATCGTCGTGGATATGATCAATGAGTTCTGCAAGCCGGGCGGCAAAATGGTTCTGCCAGGCTATGAAACACTGGTCCCGCCGCAGCTGGCGGTGATCGAGAAGGCGCGCAAAAACGGAATGCCTGTCTTCTGGGTTCATGACATTCACAGGAAGGGAATGCGCCGCGAGCGTGAATTTCTCAAGCGGAGTCCACATGGCGAGGAAGGCTCGTGGGGAACCGAGATCATTTCCGATCTCAATGCCCGCGAAGACGATATCCACATTACCAAGAGGCGCTATTCGTCATTCTACCAGACGGACCTGCATCTGACGCTCAAGGATATGATGGTCGAACAAGTTATCGTGTTCGGCGTCGTCACCAATATCTGCGTTCGTTCAACCGTCGCCGATGCTTTTTTCGAAGGATATGAGATTCTGGTCCCCCAGGATTGCTGCGCTGCAACCGGCCCGCGCGAGCAGGCCAGTTCGTTGTACGATATCGCCACACATTTTGGCGTTGTGTGCAATTCGGATGATATAGTTGCGGCGCTGAACAGTGGCGCGCCCATTGAAAACATCATCAACGCCTGAGGTGCAGTTTGGCTGAAGAACATACAAAAGTGAGCCCCGCACCGCGAAAACGCGTACGAAAGACTGTTGCACCCCATGACGGCGACCAGATTCTGGACCGGGATGAAGCGGCAATCGCTTATGCGCGCAGCGGATACGATTTGGATACGCATCCGGCTTTCGCAGTGCGCAAGGTGCACCAGAAAGCGACACTCATATTTCAGAGCATCATGGGGATGGATAACCTGTCTCCACCGCAATTTGCGGCGCTGGCAACCATTTTGAAATATGGCGCGGTTTCCCAGAACCATCTTGGCCGCATGACATCCATGGACCCTTCGACCATCAGTGTCGTGGTGCGTAAACTGATCAATGACGGCTTGATTCACCGTAGCCGATCGAAATCAGACCAGCGTTTGAGCGTCCTCACCCTGACGAATGAAGGGCTGAGCTTCACGATCGATCGTCTCAAGGACAGCAGCGAGGTGGGAGAACGCCTGCTGGCGCCTCTCAGCGATGAAGAAAAGATTTCTTTCATGGATATGCTGATCAAGATCAGCGCCGACCCCGAAGCCTAATTTCGGCTTCAGTTCCAGAAGCCGTCAACACCACGCTAACTATTTGTTTTTAAACGCTTCTAAATGAAAATGGTTCCCGCCTTTGCGGGAAACGTTTTCGTACGCGCCACTTTGGAGCGCACATTCAAGAAGAAAAACAGGGGAGAAACATGACCGATCCGAAACGCACCGTTATCAGAAATATCGGACTTACACTGAGCGGAGACATTCGAAATCCCATTTTGGACATCGATACCATTGTCGTGGAGAACGGTATCATAACGAAACTGGGAAAAAAGGATGAGATTTCCACGAGCTCCGGTGACAGGATCATTGACGCAAACGGCTCTGCCGTCAGTCCCGGCCTGATCGATAATCACGTGCATCCCGTTGCCGGTGACTGGACACCGCGCCAAAATCAGATCGGCTGGATGGATTCGACAGTTCACGGCGGCGTCACCACCATTATTTCCGCCGGCGAAGCGCATTATCCCGGTCGCCCCAACGATGTGATCGGGGTCAAGGCACTGGGCATTGCCTCGCAGCGTGCTTTTTCAAACTTCCGACCGACAGGCATGAAAGTGCTTGCAGGCGCGCCGGTGCTCGAACCGGGCATGACGGAACAGGATTTCAAGGAACTGGCCGAAGCAGGCGTCCGGCTGATCGGCGAAGTCGGGCTTGGCAAAGTGAAAGACGGCCCGACGGGCAAGAGAATGATCGCATGGGCCCGCAAATATGGCATGACATCCATGACCCATACGGGCGGCAATTCGATCCCCGGCTCGGGACGGATCGGCGCCGATGTCGTCATTGAAGTCGATGCCGATATCATTGCACATATCAATGGTGGCCCCACCGCACTTCCCTTCAACGAACTCGAACAGATTTGCGAGAAAAGCACCCGCGCCATCGAAATCGTTCACAACGGCAATCTCAAGGCGGGCCTTTATGTGCTGGATATCGCCAAACAGCGCGGCGAACTGGATCGTGTGGTGCTCGGAACGGATGGCCCAGCCGGTTCCGGCGTCCAACCACTGGGCATCCTGCGCACCATCACCCATCTGGTTTCACTGGGCGACGTGTCCGTGGAAACGGCCTTTTGCTTTGCGACCGGCAATATATGCAAATTCCGCAATCTCGATGATCGCGGCATGATTGAAGTGGGCCGCAGCGCCGATCTTGTCTTCATGGATCAGGCGACGGGCGGTGCGGGCGACGGCTTCATTGAAAGCATCGAACTGGGCAATTTGCCGGGCATTGGCATGGTGATGATCGATGGAGAAATTCGCGTGGGGCGCTCACGCAATACGCCGCCGTCGGACAGGGCTCCGCAGATCGTTCAGGAATAAAAAAAGCGGCCAATCTGGCCGCTTTTTTCTACACGCATTTTCTCGCCGGATCAGTTCCGGCGAGATCAATCCACGCCGTTCTCGCCTTTGATCTGGTCCTTTGTCAGTCCGCCGACACGCGGGTGCGGGCGGCCTGAATCGGTGACAGAAACAGCAACCACAATTTCGTTGTCCCGCGGCGCATCCGCCACGCGAACCTCCATCCCATCGAAATGGCTCCGGACTTTCGCAGCGTCTTTATGGCCAAGCGGAATGTCGATTGGCGCGCCCATGCCTGCTCGTTTCTTGGATGAGGGAATGAGGGCAGGCCCGCGTCCCAATATCCGGCGCACAGGGGCACCGAGCCTGGGATGCAGTATCGCCGCCGCATGTTCCAGCTCACCGTCAGCCCCAACGACTGCCGCCTTGCCGAAGCTTTCCACGCGGTCACCCGGAATGGCCAAGGCCTCGACAGCCCGGGTTGTCAAAAGCTCACCAAGCTCCTCCCCCATCTCGCTGAGCAGTGCGAGGTCTTCGACATATTCACCTGTGTAGGGATTAGCGATCACGGCCACCGCCGCCGCCCGGCGCGTCGGCTCCGCCAGTTCCCGTCCACCTTCGATACGGGTTTCCTCTACGAAGGTTACAATCTTTCTGATCCGTGTTTTCATCGCAATCCGTCGTCGCCCTTGATCTCATCCGCAGCCAGACCGCCGGACCGCGCGTGCACGCGAGAACCGGTCGTCATGGACAGGACCAGCAACAGCTCATTGGCGCGCGGCGCGTCCGGAATGCCGACCTCGATCGCATCGAAATGCGAGCGCACATAGGATGCGTTCACATGGGTGATAGGAATGTCTATCCGCACGCCCGGTGCGCCTACTTTCTTCGCCGACGGAACAATGGCCTTCGGGCTACCTAAAAGCTCGCGCATCGCATAGCCGCCGGGATTGTGCCACAGCGCACCGTGCTCCAGTTCGCCTGCGCCGCCAACAACAGCACCTTTGCCATATCCTTCAATCCTGGAGGCGTCGCCTCCAAGAGCGTTCAAAAGCTGGGTGGCCATTTGCACACCCAACGGCTTCAGATCATCCATGAAGCCAACAATATCCTCGACATAACGACCCGCGAACGGGTTTTCGATGACGGCGAGAATTGATCCGCGAAGAACCGGCTTGGAGCGGACGGGGCCACCCTCATGATAGACCTCTTCGATCTGGATCAAAGTTTTACGCAATTTTACCGGAAACATGTTCCCTCCGAAGTTTCATATCCGTGATGATTGCAGTTATTTGTATGAGTAGCAATAACTTTATGTTCGATGAACGATTTACGGAATCCATATTGAATAATCAAGATTATTATGAATTTAATCAATAAAAACAATGATATAATTTTATGCTTGGAAGAAAGCCATAATCTCCTATCGCTTTATTTCTGCCTTCATTCATCACATAAAATATAAAATCATATGTAATAAAACAAATTAATTGACATCGTTTGCAGGTTGTGAAGAATGATCGGCGGGTCGCCAAAAGTTGAAAAAAACAGGGAACTGGCGACCCGTCAGCGATATCAAAATGGAGGGGGTTCGATGTCAGTCGAAGTCGCGAATACTCGCAAACTCAATCTTACGCGCCGCATGTTTCTCGGCGGCATGGCTACCGCCGCCGTACTTTCTATGCCGGCGATTGCGCGGGCATCCGGCGATCCTTTCAAGGTAGGATTGCTCTTGCCGTTTTCAGGCGGACTGGAGTTGTTCGGCCAGCAAGGCTTGCAGGGCGCAAAGATGGCGATTGACGAGGTCAACGCCGCCGGAGGCGTTCTGGGTCGACAGATCGAGCTTGTGCAGGCCGACGACAAGACGGATCCGCGCACTGCCGTTGAGCGCGCCACGCAGCTTATCCGTCGCGACAAGGTCAACGCCATCATCGGCCCCGTCACCAGCGCCAATCGCGACGCCATCAAGTCCACGGTCGAGAAAGCAAAAACGCCGCTCCTTTACGCCACCGATTATGAAGGCGGCGTCTGCAGCGACTGGATCGCCTGTTACAGCGCAGTACCGGCACATTTTGTCGATACGGTCGTGCCCTATCTCTCCTCCACGCAATCGGGCAAGTTTTATCTCTTTGGCGCGGACTATACGTGGCCGCGCAAGATGAACGATGCCATCAAGGCCAAGATCGCCGAGCTCGGCGGCGATATCGCCGGGGAAGAATATACACCATTCGGCGTCAAGGACTTCGCGCCTACCCTGCGCAAGATTGCGGATTCGGGCGCGGATACCGTCATCCTGACGCTACCGGGTGCCGACGGCGTGACTTTCGTGAAACAGATGCATGCCGCCGGCTTGCGCGACAAGATCAGACTGTCGTTTCTCGGTTTCAATGAAAACTATCTATCTGGTTTCACGAGCGCAGAATCCGAGGGCATCATCGCGCCCCTGCCCTTTATGCAGACTCTGGACCGCCCCGAAGCAAAGGATTTCGTCGCTCGCCAAAAGGCGATGTTCGGGGAAAACGCGACAGTCAGCTACTACGCCGAAAGCCATTACGGTCTGACACGCTTTTATCTTGAAGCCGTCAAAAAGGCCGACAGCGACGACAAGAGCGCCATCATGCAGGCTTTGACGGGGCAAACCATGATGTTCGGAAATGGCGAAGTCACCCTGCGCGCATCCGACAAGCATGTCGATCTCAACATGCTGATTGCCGAAGTGAAGAACAGCCAGCTGGAACAGGTGAAATACATCGGCAAAACCGTCGCGCCGAGTCAGTGTGCTGTGTGACGGACCAGAACAGTGAGTGCTCAATATCTGAAAATCGACAATGTCGTGAAATCGTTCGGATCGGTTCACGCCCTGCAAGGCGTGAATCTTTCGCTGGGTGCCGGTGAAGTCAAATGCATCATCGGTCCCAACGGATGCGGTAAAAGCACGCTTTTCAATGTGCTTACCGGTACGCTGAAGCCGGCATCAGGACGTGTATTTCTTCACGAGCGCGAGATTACCCGCCTGTCGCCGCATGAGATCGGCAGAATGGGGATCGGTCGGAAATTTCAGGTTCCCGGCATCATGCCGGACCTGACGGTGCTCGAACACATTGAAATTGCAAGTCTGGCACAGAGAACACGGGGAAAGTTACTGCCTTCCGTGTTCGGCCGAAGCCAATCACGGACATATCGTCCAATTTTGGAAACGGCGGGCCTGTGGGATTACGCGGATAAAATAGCCGCCGAACTGCCGCATGGCATCAAGCAAAGGCTGGAGCTTTGCCTATTGGCAGCCAAGCAGTCCGACCTGCTTCTGCTGGATGAGCCGACGGCAGGCATGACCGTCCGCGAAACCGCCGCAACGATTGAACTCATCCGTACGATCAATCAGACCACAGGAGCTTCGGTACTGGTTATCGAACATGACATGACGTTCGTGCGCGAGCTTCTCTGCCCCATCGTCGTCATGATGCGGGGCAAAGTTCTGACCGAAGGTACGTATGACGAGGTCAGGAACGACCCCGAAGTGCGTTCAGCCTATTTGGGGGCATATGTCTGATGTTGGAAATCAGAGCATTGGAATCCGGTTATATTCGCGGCGCTTCAGTTCTCAAAGGGATTGAACTGTTCGTATCGACTGGCGACCGGCTGGCCGTTATGGGACGCAACGGCATGGGCAAAACCCTGCTGATGAAAACAATCATGGGGCTTATCAGCCCGAACCGCGGAACCATTCATTTCCGCGACACGCAAATCTCCGATCTAACCCCGAATGCCATAAGCAATTTGGGTGTCGCCTATGTTCCCCAGGGACGAGAGATTTTTCTCGATTTCACCGTCGAAGAAAACCTTCTCATGGGTTTCGTTGGCAAGCCATGGATCACCCGGCCTGGTTTCGAGAAAATATTCGACTGGTTTCCAATTCTCGCTGAAAGACGCAATCAGAAAGCGGGCACCATGTCCGGAGGGCAGCAACAACAATTGGCTATCGGCCGCGCCCTGATTGGTGAGCCGGACTTGCTGCTGCTTGATGAACCATCCGAAGGCATCCAGCCGTCAATTGTGCAGGAAATCGCCGAGACCCTGTCAAACATCTGCCGTGAGCAAGGGCTCACCGTCATCGTCGTCGAACAAAACACCGATCTGGTAAAAGCGCTTTCGCAGTCGGTCGCTTTTCTGGAGAACGGCACCATCGTCGCCCAGGTACAAACCTCCGAAATAATAGCCAATCCGGCTCTGCTTGAGAAATACATGGGGCTTTAGATGCAATTCTTTTTCATCTTATTGCTGGATTCCCTGAATTACACCTCTGTTCTCCTTCTTGTCAGCATCGGCCTTGTCATCGTCTTCGGTCTGATGCAGGTGATCAATCTGGCGCATGGAGAGTTTTTCCTGCTCGGTGCTTATTCCGTACTGGTGGCGCAAAATTTCGGCTTGTCGTTCTGGGTCGCACTGCCGCTCGCATTTATTGCCGTCTCGCTCGTGGGCCTGATTTGCGACATGTGCATATTGCGCTTCATCTATCACCGCCCGGTCGATACCATTCTGGCGACCTGGGGGATGTCTCTTGCTATCAAGCAGGCAATCATCATCATTTTCGGTCCGGCATCACAGATCATCGACGCGCCGTTTACAGGCGCAGTTCATTTTTTCGGACTCGAATATTCCTCTTATCGCCTTTTCGTGATGGCCATGGCGATAGCTGTCGCCGTGTTCGCATTCCAGTGTCTCTACCGCACAAAAATCGGACTAGCAGCGCGGGCCGCGATGGCAAACCGGTCAATGGCGCAATGTCTGGGTGTCAATACACGCAGACTTGATCGTTACACATTCAGTTTCGGGGCCGGTCTGGCTGGTTTCGCAGGGGCAGTAATGGCCCCGCTGATGAGCGTCGATCCGCAAATGGGCATGGGCTTCGTCATACCGGCATTTCTCTCGATTCTCGTTGGCGGCGTCGGCAGCCCGTTCGGCGCATTGTGGGGCAGCGCGGTCATTGGCGCTTCCAACACTACCCTTTCAGCGATCCTGTCACCTGTTCTGGCCTATATGATCGTATTCACGCTAGCGATTGTTGTTATCCGCACCTGCCCGGCAGGTCTTTCGGGAGGGGTTCGCAAATGAAATCGACCTGGTTGATAGCGAGCATTCTTGTCTGGATCGTTTTCGCAATCGTTCCGCTCATTCTGGGCGACTGGGAACTGGCAATGTTCGGCCAGACGCTGGTCTATGGCATCGCCGCTATGAGTCTCGCTTTCATATGGGGGCAAGCCGGTCTGCTGTGTTTCGGGCAATCCGTCTTCTTTGGCACCGGAGCCTATATCGCCGGACTTGGCACAAAAGGCATGCTGCCCGGACTGCCAGAACTGGGCTGGTCTATTCTTGTCCTGTCGTTTCTGGCCGGTGCGCTACTGGCTAGTCTTCTGGGCGCGGCGCTATTTTTCGGTCGGGCTATCCAGAACGCCTATTTTGGCATCGTTACCATCGTCATGGCGATCATTGCCGAGCGCATCGCGACAAACTGGGACTATCTTGGAGGCTTCAACGGACTGCTCGATGTGCCATCGCTAAGCTGGACCATGGGAACCCAAAGCTTCGACACCGCCGATCCCATGACAGGCTACATCGTGGTCCTGTCTCTGACGTTCATGTGTTACATCGCATTGTTTTTTATTCAGCAATCCAGAACAGGCACCGTCATTCGCGGCATAAGCTCCAACGAAACGCGTATGGCCAATCTGGGCTATAATGTAGGCCTTTGGAAAACGATGGCATTTTCCATTTCGGGCGGTGTAGCAGCAATTGCCGGTGCGCTGTTTGCAATCCAGTTTTCGTTTGTCTCGCCCGCAGTTATTGGATTTGCCTTGTCTACGGAAATCCTGATCTGGGCAGCGGTTGGTGGAAAAGCGGTTCTTCTGGCTGCCATGCTGGGCGCAGTTCTGGTGAAATATATCGAGTATCTACTGTCCGACAAAATCGGGCAGTACTGGCTGCTGGCAATCGGCGTGATCTTTGTCGTAGTTGTTATCATTTTCCCACAGGGGCTGCTTGGAAAACTGTTCAGACCCAGATTACCGCACCGGTTGAGGCGTTAAAGAAGCACCATTGATAAACCTCGGCATAAGCATTGGGTTCGCGACGGCGATCACATAACTTTGCCAGTTCGTTTTCGGCATGTTTCTTGAATGAGACCATCGCCCGGTCGTCCACCAATGCGCCATAGCGGCGAAGCGATGCCGTTGTGACCCGCCGGACGGCGTGGTTATGATTTTGTCTTGCTGCATCAACACACTTGCAGGCGATTATCGGATTTCCAGCGGCTGATTTGACTGGACAAGTCCAAAGCGCAATCGCTGAAACTGTTATTAGCGAGAACGAACATGAAGAGAGCACTCCTCATACACAACAATGCTTCTCAACTTATTGAATAAAATTGATAAATTGGAGATGTCTCGATATTAATGTGATGTAAGCCTTTCTCAGGATCGAGCGCACCGTTAGATAGTTTTTGGCTTCAGACAAAAAAGAGGTTGAGAAGCATGAGCGCCAATCGATGAAAGAGAAGCAAAACGACTCTGGATCGGCAGGAGAGGCGCACGGGGACAATCGTCACGCTCCTGAACGTGATTTACGTGAATTCTCCATGTCGCTTCCAATGCATCTCTTGCGTGCCCGGGAAGCGGTGATGCGCCATTTTCGGAATTCACTCCGCGAACATCACGTTACTGAACAACAATGGCGCGTTATCAGGGCAATCAGCTCGTCCGGTGAAGCCGACGTCAATGATCTCGTCCGTCTGACCTTCCTGCTCGGCCCGAGCCTGTCACGAATCCTGCGTACACTGGAAACATCCGGGCACATCAAGCGCCGCACTGATAAAGAAGACCAGCGACGAAGCGTATTGTCACTTACCGACAAGGGACAAGAACTGATCCGGCAGCATACGCCGCAGTCGGTTCAAATTTATGAACGGATCGCGGAAGCATATGGACACGAACGGTTACAGCAACTTCAAACCATGCTGGCAGAGCTGGAGACCACGATGAACAGTTTCAACATTCTCCCGGATATGGAGGAGACTGAAACCGGTCTCATGGAGTAAACGCAGCTTTGCTCCAAACAGTTATCTCCGCTGCACATTCCAAATGAAAAACGCAGGCTGAAAGCCTGCGTTTTTGTATCTCCTGGCACCTGAGTGGCCACGCTGCCTGCATTCAGCTCGCTGCGCGCATCCTGAGGTAGTCGCGATAGTTGCTGGTCTTAAGATTGACCGTCCCGTCGCTTTCTTCCATTTGCACCGAAAGACCTAGCGGTCTGCTCGCCATGAGAGCCGCGAGATTGTCCTTCACTTTCGCGAAGACTCTTTCGCCTGCAGCTTTTCGGTCTGCTTCGCTTCTTCCTGACGCAACACGCAGCAATACATGCACAAAAGCATTGTCGGGATGACCGTCGACAACCAGATAGTTGTCGACGCGAACACCGCGTGTACGCGCTCCCGCGAATGGAAAAATGCTACCATCATCAATCAGCGCGTCCTGCACGGTTTCAAGCAACTGCGGAACATTGATTTCTTTTTCGATGTTAGCGGAGTATTCAACCCAGATGTGGGGCATGTTCGGGATGTCCTCTCATATTCAGCAATTAGCGGAAAGAGCAGCAGCGACCGCAGCGTCCGGGTCACAGACGTGACCAAGCGCCTGTAATGATCGGCCAAGATAAAGCAGATCCGTCACCACATCGCCGATGGAAAAGGCTCCCATGGTACCGATACGGATGACCCGACCCTGGAGCTTGTTGCGGGCGCCGGCGATGGCCGTGTTATAAGTTTCCAGCATGTGTTTGACGACGTCGCCACCCTTGATGGTTTCCGGCAATCCGCCCACCACGACGGTAGGCGAGTAGCATGAAGGGTCCCCAAAGGCTTCCAAACCCAGTGCGAGGAAACCGGCACGCATGGCTTGTGACAGGCGAAGGTGACGCGCATAAACTCGCTCAATACCTTCTTCATGAATCAAGCTTAATGCAGCATGCAAGCTCTGCACGAGCGAAACCGCAGCGGTAAAGGCAGTCTCATTTTGCTCGACAACCGCCAGCGCCTTTCGCAGATCCCAGTAGAAACGCGGGCAGCGATCATCTCTGTCAACGATAGCGCGCGCTTTTGCGCTCAGACTGATCAGCCCAAGTCCGGGGGGGCACATCAGCGCTTTCTGCGAGCCGGTAGCCACGACGTCAACACCCCACTCATCCTGACGCATTTCCACGCCGCCGACACCGCTGACGCTGTCAACCACGAGAAGTGTAGACAACTTGGCGGTAACTTCGCCAAGAGCACGCAGGTCCGCCAATGCACCAGTCGCACTTTCATTATGCACGACGAGAACGGCGCGATAATTGCCACCAGTCAGACGTTGACGCACTTCTTCCGGATCTGGTGCTTTGCCCCATTCAATGTCGAGTACATCGACCTCGGCACCAAGGGCGCTCGCGATCTTGGCAAAACGTTCGCTAAACTGACCATTGACACAAGCAAGAACCTTCTCGCCGGGTGCCAGAATATTGACGAGGGCTGTCTCCATCGCACCAGTGCCGGAACTGGATTGCAGGATCACCGGCTGCGTCGTTCCGAAAAGCGGACGCAGCATCGCCTGAACCTCGCCCAGGATGACACGCATTTCTGCACCGCGATGATTGATGATCGGACGCGAACCCGCCATCCGCACCGCTTCGGGGATGGCTGTGGGACCCGGAATTCTCAGGCGATAGGGGAATTCGGTTAGTGGAAGGGTTGTCATATCGGACACTCTTTGGATTGGCCGTGGACGGCATTCAGTGAATGATCTGTTGGAGGAATTGCCGGGCTCTCTCGGTCTGCGGCGCGGTGAAGAAGGCGTCAGGTGGGGCCACTTCGGTAATCCGCCCCTCACACACGAAGACTACTCTATCCGCAACAGCACGGGCGAAGCCCATTTCATGGGTCACGCTGTCCGACATCAACGCCCATGAGACCAAATTGTATTAACTGAGAAGAGAGGATTTTCGGCTCATCATAGCTTTATCAAAGGA
>NZ_JAHWRG010000029.1:0-19308 GCF_024539785.1 Ochrobactrum sp. BTU2
AAGAGCTCCGAGATATTGGATTATCTGTCGGGCATCGCCGCGTTGGGCGTTTGATGCGCCAAAACAACATTTATGCGGTTAGAACCCGCAAGCATAAGGTGACAACTGACAGCAATCATACTTTCAAAATAGCCCCGAACCTGCTGGATCAGGATTTCTCAGCTGACAAGCCTAATCAGAAATGGACGGGTGACATCAGTTACTTATGGACACGAGAAGGATGGTTATATCTGGCTGTCATAATCGATCTTCATTCACGGCGCGTTGTGGGATGGGCTGTCAGCGACCGTCTGAAACAAGATCTTGCATTACAGGCATTGAACGGCAACGTTACCTTAACCTGAGCGTAAGCATCAGCGGCGATAACGTGTTATGACCGAACCTCGTTCTTCGCTTTATTATCGCCATCGTTATCCTGCTGAAATTATCGCGGAAGCCGTATGGTTGTATTTCCGCTTTCCACTGAGCTTTCGCATAGTCGAAGTGGACTTGCCCTTGTTTAGTGGAGAGGTTCTGTCACTAAATTACGTTTTATCATCTCGAACTGGATCGGTGATTTATACCCGAGTGCAGAATGTCTACGCACAGGATTATAGAAGCCGTCAATGTATGCGCCAATGGCTTTGATCGGATCCTTACGTGTGTGGAACACAGTTCGCCATATCAGTTCTGACTTGATCGTCTTAAAGACTGTTTCTACCATCGCATTATCGTAACAGTTTCCTTTGCCGCTCATGGATGGAAGCATGCTGTGCGCTTTGAGGATTTTGCGGTACTCATAACTGGCATATTGGCTTCCCCTGTCCGAGTGTTGGATCAACCCCGGCTTTGGTTGCCGGATAGCAATAGCCTTCTTCAAAGCACAGATAGCCAGATCCTTTTTCATCCGATCGCGCGCTTCCCAGCCAATGATGCGACGAGAATAGAGATCGACAACGATTGCCAGATACAGCCAACCCTCCGCAGTCCATACGTAACTGATGTCGACACCCCATTTCTGATCTGGTCCGTCACACGTAAAGTCCTGATCCAGAAGATTGGGAGCGACAGGCTCACCATGATTGCTGTCTGTCGTGCGCTTGAAGCGCGTCTTCTGTCGAGCTTTCAGACCATTTTCACGCATCAGTCGCGCCGTGCGGTGACGGCCAGCTCGAATGCCTTCTTCATTCAGTTCGACATGCATTCGAGGGCTGCCATAAGTTTCACGCGACAGTGCAAACTGATTGCGAATATGCGCCAGGATAATCATGTCATCAAGCTGACGGCGACTGGGGCGCCGATGCTTCCATGCATAATAACCGCTGATGCTGACGCCTACGAAAGCGCAAAGCCGCGACAAAGACATGTGGGCCTTCTCCGTGTCGATGAACGCAAACTTCATCGACTTGTCTCCCGAGCGAAGAAGGCCGTCGCTTTTTTTAGTAGGTCACGTTCCTGTCGTAGAAGCTCGTTTTCTTTGCGAAGTCGAGCAAGCTCTTGACTCATGTCTTCATGCGGACCGGAGAGTAAATCTTTCTCAGCAATATTACGACGCCAGCGGTCAAGTGTTGATTTGCCAATCCCGAGGTCATCGGCAACCGATGAAATGCTTCGACCACTCGTCGTTAAAATACGAACGGCTTCGCGTTTGAATTCTTCTGTAAATTCTCGCTGCTTCAATTCTAAGTCTCCTGTCAGTCTTGTCTAACAGAAGCCCTCCACTTTTGAAGGGGAAGTCCAAACTTCCCTGCGTTCACCTCAAGCGATGGAGACCATTCTGCACTCGGATGATGTTTGTCAACGTCCGAAGAGCAGGATGGTTGTGCTTCCTGCTGCTGTAGTAAATGTGAAATGGATCACCTGGAGACGCAAACTCATCCATCACCCGGACGAGGCTCCCAGAGTGCAATTCCTCTGAAACCCGCGACTCCAAGAGATAGGCAAGGCCCATTCCCGCCTTGGCGGCCGTTATGGTTGTGGCCGTGTCGTTTATCGTGATCAGCCCACTTGTTCTTACTCGTTCAGCTTCAGCGTCAGAGCCGAGTTCCCATAGATACCTAGAATTATCTCCGAGCATGAGCTGCAAACAGTTATGGTCACGAAGATCGTCCGGGATCTTGGGCTGTCCGTGCTGGATGATATAGGCCGGCGCTGCGACAACGATCCATCGCTGTGGTCCGCTGACCGGTACAGCGACCATCTCTTCCGGCACGTGATGACCATATCGCATACCGGCATCATACCCCTCAGCAGCGATATCGATTGGATGGTCGTCTACGACGACCGTCAGACGCACGTCCGGGCACGCTTTCGCGAATTCAGGGAGCGCTGGAGCCACCATCAAATGGGCCGCGTCTGCAAAGACATTGATACGAAGTTCCCCAAACCGGGCCGCTCCCGGTGCATTTATGACCTCTAAAGCTTGACCAATGGCGTCAAAGCCTTCCTCCAGGCGTTTGGCCAGCTCAATCCCAAGCTGAGTAACTGAAAGTGACCGGCTGGTGCGAAACAGAAGTTTCGCGCCCAGCCGCTTTTCAAGCCTGGCCATCGCGTGGCTGACGGCGGACGGGGTGAGGCCGAGCTCAATTGCTGCAGCCTTGAAACTCTGCCTGCGAACAATCGTCAGAAACACCCGCAACTCGGCAAAATCGACCCGATCAATAAGAGACACGTGAACCTCCTTCACCATTGAAGTGAATATGAATCACCTTTAAGCATGGGTCTTTGGCGAGCGCAAATGATATAACCGCCTCACATTAGAGAAGAGGAGTATTTCTCGTGAGTGTGCAGGACACCGTTCGCATTGACGATCTATCGGGAAGACGTATCCTTGTTACTGGTGGATCGACCGGTATCGGGGCGGCTGTTGTCACAGCATTCGCGGGTCAAGGTGCGCACGTTGTTGCACACTATAATCAAAGCCGCGATGCCGCCGAAGCTGTTCGGCAGCAATACCCTGACAATATTTGGCTCGTGCAGGGAGAGATGGGTGAGAAAGGCGCTGCGGCTCAGGTGGTTGCCAAGGCTGTCGAAATCCTCGGCGGGCTTGATGGTTTGATCAACAACGCAGGCGGCATGCTGGGCCGTATCCCCACAACGTCCATGACGGCCGAGCACTTCGACAAAGTGGTCGATCTGAATGCCAAGTCTGTCTGGGAAGCAAGCGTTGCCGCTCATCCGCATCTAAAGGCGGCCACCGACGGCTTTATCATCAACACCACGTCGGTCGCAGCGCGCAACGGCGGCGGCGGCGGCGCGATTATCTATGCTGCAGCCAAAGCTTTTGTAAGCAGCCTCACGCGCGGCCAGGCAAAGGAATTTGTCGGTGACAACATCCGCGTCAACGCTGTGTCGCCGGGGTTGGTCCAGACACCCTTCCACGATCGCTACACCCCGCCAGACGTTCTCGCTGCCCAGGCCGCAACGATCCCGATGGGGCGTGAAGGCGCTCCTGAAGAATGTGCCGGGACCTTTCTCTTTCTCGCGTCGAAGACCATGTCTGGCTATCTCACGGGCCAGATTGTCGAGGTCAACGGCGGACAACTGATGCCTTAAGGAGTGTAAAAGTGAAGTATCGCAAATTCGGTTCAACCGGTCGTGACGTGTCGGAAGTTGGATTCGGTGCTTGGGCTATTGGCGGATCCTGGGGGGACGTATCGGATGAAGAATCCGAAGCCGCCCTCCATGCCGCGCTCGATGCCGGAACGACGTTTATCGACACCGCAGATGTTTATGGAGACGGCCGGTCCGAGCGGATTATCGCCAAGGTTCTGAAACAGCGAGGCGGCGATCGTCCCTTTGTGGCAACCAAGGCCGGCAGGCGTTTGTCGCCCCATGTCTCCAGTGGCTACAACGAGGCCAACATTGTGTCGTTTGTCGAGCGCTCTCTGACGAACCTTCAGGTCGATTGCCTTGATCTTATCCAGCTTCATTGCCCGCCGACCGAGGTGTTCTACCGCCCGGACGTGTTCGAAGCGATGGACAAGATGGTGAAGGCTGGCAAGATCCTCAACTACGGCGTTTCCGTCGAAAAGGTCGAGGAAGCTCTGAAGGCTATTGAATATCCGGGCGTCGCCTCGGTTCAGATCATCTACAACATCTTCAGGCAGCGCCCTGCGTCGCTGCTGTTCAGCGAGGCGGAAAAGAAGGGTGTCGCCATCATCGTCCGTGTGCCCCTGGCATCCGGCCTGCTTACGGGAAAGATGTCGAAGGATACCAAGTTGAGGGCGTCGCGCTGCTTTCCCGCCAAACAACGCTATGGGTGAACAAATCGCGACTTCTGAAGCAACTCGCCCCGAATTTTGACTTTGACGTGAAGTTTGGACCCGCTTAAGTTCAGGCGTGCGCAACTGGCGATTTGAGGTGGAAGACCACCGGGGAGCGCGCGAAACATGCGCCGTTCGCCTGGGCCGTCGGACAATCCGATCACTTTCTTAAGAGAGAGCCCACATGCGCGCGAAAATCATTGATGGAACAGCCTACGCTGACGACCTGGCAGACCGAATAACTGCTGCTGTCCTAGCTTTTACGGAAAAGACCGGACGCGTGCCGGGTCTGGCGGTGATACTTGTTGGTAGTGATCCGGCCAGCGAGATTTATGTCCGAAGCAAGGGTCGGAAGACCCAGGAGCTTGGCATGGCCAGCTTCCAGCACATTCTCAGCGCCGAGACAGGCCAGGACGAGCTTTTGGGCCTCATCCAAGAATTAAATGCCGATGATAAGGTCGACGGCATACTCGTACAGTTGCCACTTCCTGCTCAAATTGATGAGCTGGCGGTTATTCAGGCAATCGATCCGAATAAAGACGTTGATGGTCTCCACCCCGAAAGCGCCGGTCGTCTGGTCTCCGGGCGACCTGGCCTGGTCTCCTGTACGCCGCTCGGGTGCCTGATGCTTCTTCGCGATCAACTGGGTGATCTGACAGGCCTCGATGCGATCGTCATCGGTCGCTCTATTTTGGTCGGTAAGCCGATGGGACAATTATTGTTGGGTGCGAACTGCACGGTAACGATGGCGCATTCTCGAACGCGAAACTTGGCTGACAAAGTGCGTCAGGCGGATATCGTGGTAGCAGCAGTGTGCCAAGCTGGAATGATCAAGGGCGATTGGATCAAGCCGGGAGCAACTGTGATCGATGTGGGAACCACGAAAGCAGTTTTGGATGGCAAAAAGCGGCTGCTGGGCGATGTAGATTTCCCAGCCGCTCTCGAGCGCGCCAGTGCCATTACACCAGTACCCGGAGGCGTTGGGCCGATGACGATCATGGTTCTGATGCACAACACTGTCTTGGCAGCATACAATCGCGAAGGACTGCCGCCTTTGCAACTCTGGTAGAGCGAAAGACATATCGTTTTACGACGGAGACGGATAGAAACGACGTTTATGCAGGGCGACTAAGACCAAGTCGGCGCATTTCCCTGTATACAGTTGATCGCCCGAGCCCGAGTTGCCGTGCAGCTTCTGTTGGCGATGTTCTTGCTTCGATGAGTTTAATGGCAGCTTCGACTTTCTTCAGGTCCAGTGGTTGGCGGCCGGGCTTCTTTCCCTTACCCCTTGCTGCGGCGATACCGTCCTTAGTCCTTTCCGAGATCAGCCGTCGCTCAAAATGAGCGATGGCGCCGAATACGTGGAAGATAAGCTCGCCCGCCGCCGATGAAGTATCAATCTTCTCCTCAAGGCTCAGCAGGTCGATTTGGCGCTCTCGTAGCATCTTCACGGTTTCGAGCAATTCGGCCAGTGACCGGCCGAGACGGTCGAGCCGAACAATCGCGAGCGTATCGCCAGCACGAGCATAGGCAATAAGATCCGCCAGACCGGGCCGATCCATGCTCTTTCCGGACTTCACGTCGGTGAATACTTTGATTGCGCCTGTCTGCTCAAGACGAAGAATCTGGCCCGCAACATCCTGATCGCCAGTCGAGACGCGCGCATAGCCAAGAATTGCCCCCATGATGGCGTCTCCGAAACGGCCGTTCTGTGGACGGTGAGAACCGGCCTCATTCAACCACTGAAAAATAGTCCCTAGAATACGTCTCTTTATTCCCTGCTGTCCATAGATTATTAAGCCCTTTTGTAGACGATTTAGAGGGTAGAGATGCGCAAACATGAACTTCTGACCGAGCATGAACGGCGACAGCTCTTATCCATTCCCGAAAACCGGGACGACCTGGCCCGCCTCTACACCTTTGAGCCGGATGACCTCGACCTGATCCGGGATCGCCGTGAGGATCACAACAAGCTCGGTTTTGCCTTGCAGCTTTGCATCTTGCGTCATCCGGGTGTGCCTCTGGCCCGAATTCTCGGCGCGATCCCGGCTTCGATGGTTTCGTTCGTGGCAGAGCAGATCGACGTTCGGCCTGAAGATCTTGCAAGCTATGGCGCTCGAAGCCAGACGATGAGCGATCATGCGCGTGAATTAGCCCAAATGATGGGTGTGCGCGCGGCCGAGCGCAGCGATATCCCCATGATGATCGATGCGGGAGCGGTCGCCGCGACGGCGACTGATAAAGGAATGCCGATCGCCGTGCATATTGTCACGACATTGCGGCAGGCGGGCATCGTGCTTCCTACGATCTCGACAATCGAGAGGGCGGGAATTGCCGGGAGGGCGCGAGCTCGTAAACACGCCAGCCAGGCGCTTATCGGCGGCCTGACCTCTCACCAGTTCGACCTTCTCGACTCCCTTGTTCAGATTGATCCGAAGAACGGTCTGTCGTCTCTGGCGTGGCTTAAGACGATGCCCGTCTCAGCGAAAGCTGACAGTGTCCGCGATATTCTGGAACGGCTATCTTTTGTCCGCACGATAGGCATTCCCGCTGCCAACAGTGCCACCCTGCATCCCGACCGCTATCGCCAGCTCGTCCGCGAGGGTCGTATGTCGCCATCCTACATAATCGAGCGATACACCCTTTCACGACGGCGAGCCACATTGGTTGCGTTTCTGATCGACGCCGAAGAACGGCTGACAGATGCCGCGATCGACATGGCCGATAAGCTGATTGGTTCGATGTTCACCCGCGCCAAGAACGCCAAGGCCCGGAAATATGAGGCGACGGCAAAAGATGTGTCCCGATTGATGCGCCTGTTTCGAGGAACGATTGATGCATTGGCAGAAGCCATCGAGACTGACAGCGATCCGGTCGACACGATCAATGCATCGGTCGGCTGGGCAAATCTGCTGCGAGCGCGCCACGAAGTTGCAGAAATCGCGGACACTGCGGATCAGGATCCTCTCATTGTTGCCGCTGACCGCTATGCGACACTGCGAAAGTTTGCGCCAGCGCTGATCGAGGCGCTTGAGTTCAAGGCCAGTAAAGGCAGCGCGCGGACCATTTCGGCTGTAAAGGTATTACGAGAGGCCCACCGAACCGGAAAGCGCGAATTACCGTCCGATGCGCCTATGCCGTTCAAAAAGGATTGGCAGAAGATCGTGGTCGGCCCGGACGGCAAGATCAATCGTAAGCTTTATGAGGTCGCCACACTCGCACATCTACGCAATAAGCTGCGGTCGGGTGATGTCTGGGTAGAGCGTTCATCGTCATATCGCCGCTTCGACAGCTATCTCCTGCCTCCGCAAATGGCTGGAGCTGTCACCAAGGGTCTGGCGTTGCCCGCATCTGCTGACGATTGGCTAGAGCAACGGGGCCGCGAACTGGACTGGCGGCTGAAGCGGTTCTCGAAACGTCTTCAGAAAAGCCAGGTCGAAGGCGTCAACTTCGATGGAAACCGCCTGAGCATAACTCCTTTAAGATCAGCTACTTCCCCTAGCGCAGAAACTTTCGTTAGCCAAGTCGAGGGTATGATACCGCGCATACGAATTACCGAATTGCTGCACGAGGTGGCCAGCCAGACCGGCTTTCTCGGAGCGTTCACGAACCTGAGAACAGGACAGACATGCCCGAACGACAGCGCAATGCTGGCCGCAATCCTCGCCGACGCCACCAATCTCGGCCTTTCCCGCATGGCCCGTGCCAGTGAAGGCATCAGCCGAGATCAATTGATATGGACCAAGGACGCCTACATTCGAGACGATACCTATGCCGCCGCGCTTGCAATGATCATAGATGCACACCACCGTTTGCCAATCGCTTCGATCTGGGGCGACGGCACGGCTTCAAGCTCAGACGGCCAATTCTTCCGAGGCGGAAAACGGGCAAAGACCGGTGGTGATGTGAATGCCCGATACGGCGTTGATCCGGGGTTCGGCTTCTATACCCATGTGTCCGACCAGCATGGCCCTTACCACGTAAAGGTCATCTCGGCAGCTACCCACGAAGCGCCTTATGTTCTCGACGGTTTGCTGCATCACGGCACGAATCTCAATATCTCGGAGCATTACACCGACACTGGCGGAGCAACCGATCACGTCTTCGCGCTCTGTGCCGCTCTTGGTTTCCGGTTTTGCCCGCGCTTGCGCGATTTCCCGGATCGGCGTCTTATTCCTATTGAGCCGACTGGCAGCTATCCGGATCTGGCACCTCTTCTCGGAAAAAAGGTTCGCGCGGACATCATACGTGAGCATTGGGATGATGTGTTGCGGCTCGTCGCATCGCTGAAATCGGGCCATGTCGCTCCTTCGACCATGCTACGAAAGCTCGCAGCTTACGAGCGGCAAAACCAGCTCGATGTCGCCCTTCAGGAAATCGGCAAAGTCGAGCGAACCTTGTTCATGCTGGATTGGCTGGAGAATCCGGCGCTGCGCCAGCGTTGCCAAGCCGGACTGAACAAAAGCGAGCAGCGTCACGCCCTTACACAGGCAATCTGCACGTTTCGGCAGGGCCGTATTATCGATCGTAGCCATGAGGCGCAGCAGTACCGCGCGTCCGGTCTCAACCTCGTCATTGCCGCGATCGTCTACTGGAACTCGACTTACATGGCAGATGCGCTTGCGCATCTACGTTCGACCGGTAAGGTCGTGGGTGACGCGATGATGGCGCATACCTCACCTGTGGGATGGGAGCACATCGCATTCTCCGGTGATTTCCTTTGGGAGCAAGCCGCGAAAAGCAGATCGCGGAAAACGCTTGTAATCTCCGACGGAGCGCAGGCGGCCTAAGTGTTCTTTCATCGTTCACGCCAACCGTTGTTCAGCGGGAAACCAACGCGACGCCCTCATATTCGATGACGACAGGCTCTTCGCCGCTGGCACGGATCAACGCCAATGTGTTGCGTGACGTGCCACAGTTCGGATTGTGATAGATCGTAACTGACATCAGAGTTTTCCTGTTTCGGTGACTGGCTTTTGATTGGAACCGCGTTCGTACCAACCCTTTGAGCGGTTCACGATCCAGACGACCGAGAGCATGACGGGCACTTCAACAAGAACGCCAACCACTGTTGCGAGCGCCGCGCCAGATGAGAAGCCGAAAAGGCTGATTGCGGCTGCTACTGCCAGTTCGAAGAAGTTGGATGCACCAATCAAAGCTGAGGGACCGGCGACGCAATGTTGCTCGCCTGAAATGCGATTCAACAGATAAGCGAGGCCAGAGTTGAAATAGACCTGGATGAGGATCGGGACGGCCAGCATCGCAATGATCATGGGCTGTGCGATGATCTGCTCTCCTTGAAATGCGAATAGCAGAACAAGTGTCGCCAAAAGCGCAATCAGGGACAGAGGCTGTAGTGTTCTGAGCATTACATCGAAAGCTCGTTCTCCACCGCTGGCGAGAATACTTCTGCGCAGGATTTGCGCGATAATCACCGGAATGACGATATAGAGGACAACCGACAGAACGAGCGTATTCCACGGGACAGTAATTGCCGACAGTCCGAGCAGTAGTCCGACGATAGGGGCAAATGCCACAACCATGATCGCATCGTTCAGTGCGACCTGCGACAGCGTGAAATGCGGCTCGCCCTTGGTCAGGTTGGACCAGACGAACACCATTGCCGTGCAAGGGGCGGCTGCCAGAATAATCAGTCCAGCAATGTAGGAATCGATCTGGTCTGCAGGAAGATAAGGGCGAAACAGCCAGCCGATAAATAGCCAACCGAGAAGTGCCATAGAGAACGGTTTGACGGCCCAATTGATAAAGAGCGTGACGCCGATGCCACGCCAGTGCTCAGTGACCTGTCTCAATGCGCTGAAATCGATCTTCAGCAACATGGGAATGATCATGAGCCAGATGAGAATGGCGACTGGAATGTTGACTTTGGCGACTTCAGCAGAGCCGATTGCATGAAATAGTGTCGGAAAGAAATGTCCAAGAGCTACGCCTGCAACAATGCAAAGAGCCACCCAGATAGTCAGATAACGTTCGAATGTGGACATCAGTTATTCTCCACATTTGTCTGTGTGCTACCTTCCATGGTGCCGATTTCTTTCAGATGATTTTGAAGCGCCATGCGGTCTATCATGGCGTGGGGAAGGCTCAGGAATGCTGATATTCGGTTCTTCAGAAAACGGGCCGCCTGTGCAAAGGCGCGCTGTTTTTCTGCTTCATTACCTTCGACAGCGGCAGGATCCTCAATGCCCCAGTGGGCTGTCATCGGATGGCCAATCCAGACAGGACAGGCTTCTCCGGCAGCGTTATCACAGACCGTGAAAATGAAATCCATCTGAGGGGCGTCGGTACCTGAAAACACGTCCCAGCTTTTTGAGCTCAGGTTCTCGATGGAATAGCCGAGAGCGTCCAGTTCCTTGATTGCGAGAGGATGAACGTCGCCTTTTGGCCGACTACCAGCCGAATAGGCGTGAAAACGTCCTTCGCCGTCTTTGTTCAGAATTGCCTCGCCCAAAATTGAGCGTGCGGAATTGCCCGTGCACAAGAAGAGCACGTTGTAGACCCGATCCGTCATTTTATCAGTCCGTTTGTGTAAGGCCGAATTCAGCGGCCTTGTGTTACTGGGTGGCCGTTTTTGGTTCGCAACAGGGTGTCAGGCTTTTTATAAGAGGTGCGCAGAGCTTGGCACTGCCGCCACAGCAGTCCTTGATCATGAAAAGGGTCAGTTCTCGAAATCGGTCGAGATCAGCGCGATAGATGATCGAGCGGCTCTGACGTTCGCCCCTTACGAGGCCTGCACGCGACAACGTGGCAAGATGCGCAGACATTGTGTTCTGCGGAACATCCAGCATACGTGCCAGTTCACCCGCCGGAATGCCGTCAGGCTCATGCTTCACCAGCAGGCGGAATGTGTCGAGCCTTGTAGACTGGGCGAGGGCAGCCAGTGCCGTAATTGCTTCTTCATTTTCCATACATCTAGAATAATCGATATGAAGAGCCTGTCAATAGGCAAAGCTGTTTCGACACATTGTCGCCAGTTCGTAAAATTGTCCGGCTGTCTAGCTCCCAAGTCGCCCGGAGGCGTATTGCGCAAGTCCTGGGGAATTCACAATTGATAGTTGGTACAGCAGCATTCATACATTGGCAGCATTGTTGATATGGATAGCCGCGGACCGCTGTTGAGAACCGCAGATTATATGACCAAGGAAGCATTTTTAGCGAAGCAGCCAGTCTGAGTTTACAGCAATGGAATTGGAGCCTTATTTGCTTTCTCCTTACATAAAGCGCATGATGATTATAACGACAGTAATTGAAACGGGTGCTGTCATTTGGGCTTCAAATGCCTGACCCGCAACTAAGGAGGACGAAATGTCTTCCATCGCGTTGAATTCCAGAAACATCACTATGATTTCGCGACTTCTAAGGGAGGCTCGCAAACCCGGCGACACACAAGATTTGCGCACTGATGCTGCACGTTATCTGACACGTCGATTTCAGGAGGGAACACGTGACGAAGGTCGGCTACAGATCGCCCTGACACAGTTTATCAAGAAACATCGAAGAATGGCAAAGGCCGCCGATCGTTGAGATGACGAAGGCGGCGCAGTAAAAAGCGAAAAGTAATGGCCCTTTCATTTCCAAACCCCAGCAGAAGTTTCGATGATCTTGAGGTGGGCGTGCGATTTGTCGGCTACGATGGAATGACCTCCGTCCCATTTCTAATCGATAAGCCCGCCCTGGAGAAGAATGGCGCCATTGCAGCGACGGAATCATCGCTTCTTGCTGCCTTCGACGCCTCACGGAAACTGATCTACGATGCTGCTCGCGAGGTCTATTCAAAGGCTCGGCAAACTTCCTATCGCATCACCGTGGAGGACATGAAGTAGCTTTTTATGCAATGATTGTGCCGGTCTGCCGTCGCAATTCAGCCTCAGTTGCTTTGCTCAAATTTAAAGCGCATGGTGCATGTCTCGACAGCTTTTGAAACGGGCGCTGTCGGTTGCGAGTGCATACTCCAGCCCCAATACAAGGAGGACGAAATGTCTTCCAAAATTATCAAGCCCTACTTTGGACCTACCGACTTTCGAATGATGCGTGAAATACTGCGACGCGCCGGCTATCGGCTTTACGATACCGCAGAAAACCGTGCCGCTCACATATTCGCAGCAAGGCTACTCATTCAGGAATTTCAATCTGGACGCTCACCATCGTGAGGGATGCCGCAGGTTTCTCGGCAACATGCCCGTAAGAATGTGGAAGTATCTCCAGCGGTGATTTGAACCATCACTGGATTGGTCCGGTAAAAGAATTAGTTAATTCCTCAAAAACAGGAAGTTTTCAAAATGCCCCGTGGTCAGAAAAGAAGTAACCGAGAAATAAGAAAGCCAAAGAAAGATAAGGTCAAGGAGAAAACTGCGTCAACAGATGTTGTTGCAGGTCGCTTTCCTACTCCTGCCAATGACTTGATCAAAACCAAACGGCATTAGTTATAGCTGTGTCTCCCACTTTGCTTGGTGAGGAGACACAACCCGTATCGGGGTGCAATCATGCCAACATCTAAATTTAGTTCAATAGGCAATTTGTATTGCGAAGGAAAAGAACTCGGTTCTGTTAGCTACAGTATTTCCATACTCACGGAAGGCGAGAAGACGTTTACAAAGGGCGTCTTGTGGGCAAGCATGGATATACTCCGGCAGGCTTATCTAGGAGATCTTGTTCAATTATCATCGGAAAAAGGTAACGGTTTGCTGAACGTGGACGTAAAGAACGTCGGCACACATGGAAATGCTGACTTCATTATAGTTGGAAAGCAGACGTTTTAGGACGTTGCATACCAGTACTTAATAGACGTAGGAACCGAGCACCCACGCGACCAATCCGATGTCGATGCATATGATGAGAAACGCGATCAGATACACACTCAATTTACGATCCAAAGATTTTTGGGCTGACATTATATCCTCGCCAGATTGATCACGTGTCATTGAGACGATGCCAGCCCGGTAAGCTCCTCGTGAAACAGGCCTCTCGATGCTTACTCGAAGTCGCCATGTTCAGCTCGACGTCAGGAAACGCGGATTATCAGCCATGGGCCAACCTCAATCGGAGCCGCTTTCGAGGAGGCCATCGCAAGACCAAGGATTTTGCAGTGACTTGCGGGGCCGTATAGCCACCCTCATTCTCCCAGGCTTCCAGTTCTCTTTGATTGGATTGTGATAGCCGTTGGGCGCGGATTGCCAAAAGCATATCCAGCATCTGCACAGGATCATGGCTTCCGTCGCTGAAAATTTCACAAAGGTGTTTGGCGGCTTCCAGGCGAGTCTCTGGTTTTTCGCAACCCTCCAGCGAATATCCGGAACGTTGCAGGAAAGCACGAAGCGAAGGGAAATCTTCTGGGCCAAAGTAGGATAGACGTGAAGCGGAAGACATCGCGTGTCCCCCTTCATTTTGGGGCAGGAGATTATTCTCTCCCAACGACAGCGCCCGTTTCAACTGCTGTGCATAATAAACAGTGCGCCTTTTCGACCTAAAGCGCAAGCAGACATTAGGGGGCGGCCCAAGCAAGGATATCTTCACATTTTTGCCAACAGTTTCCACTGACCCGGAAAACGGCGATACCCTATTGGGGGCTCTGTGGTCATTTCTACATTAATACACGCTAAGGGCATTTTGCAGGTGACGGGAAACACATGTTTTCCGTACGGGTCCGGGATCTGCACAATTACGGTCACCATTAATGCTCATCTTTATATGGAAAACCCTGTCGGAATGATGATATGTACGAATACATCAGAAACAGGGTTTTCCGTACATGTTCATTGGATATATGCGCGTTTCGTCCATAGATGATCGTCAAAATGTCAACCTGCAGCGTGATGCGCTGATCGCTGCCGGCGTAGATGAACGCCATCTTCATTCTGACAAGGCAAGCGGTGCCCGCGATGATCGGCCAGGATTGAAGTCGTGTCTGGCAGATTTGCGATCCGGCGATTGCCTGATCGTCTGGAAACTTGATCGCCTCGGTCGCTCTCTGCCGCATCTGCTATCGATCATCAACGACCTCAAGAACCGAGGCGTATCATTTCGTTCCTTGACCGAACAGATGGACACGACGACAGCACAGGGCGAACTTTTCTTTTCGCTCTTCGGCGCTCTTGCTCAACACGAACGTTCACTCACTCAGGAAAGGGTGAATGCGGGATTGGCAGCAGCGCGCCGACGAGGACGTAAGGGTGGCAGGCCTCTCGCGATTGATTCAGAAAAGATGGAACAGATCCTCGCAGCCTTGAATGCCGGAACGAGCAAGGCATCCGTTTGTCGATCATTCAACATTCCTCGTTCGACACTTATCGATACATTGAGCCGTGTAGGCTGGAATGGAGCAATCACTCAGGCCTGATACTGGGTGTGTTCACGTTTCGTCCAAAGTCCCGTACGATTTCGCGGTGTTCTTGTCGTGACCCCTGGAACAGGAGTAGAGAAACGGTCGCCAAGACTGCCCTGCCAGCCTCGATAACTGATCTGTTCAAGCGTTCTGGTGACATGTGTAAGGGCCATGGTTGCCAAAACTATTGTGTTGTCAGGCTTAAGCTGACAGCATTTCTGCGCACTGTTGCGGCAGTATAGGGAGGTCGATCACGATGAAGTCACTAGGGGAACGTCTCGTTGCGCGGTTGAAGAGTTGGCGATCGCGGAAGAGGTCGGCTTTGCCGAACGAAAAGCCAGATGCTGAACCCGTAGCCGGCGAAAGCTCTGAGCAGCCTGAACCTATATTGCCAACGCGACTATCCATCAAAGTTACGACCACAGATCCCGATGAAATAAATGGCAAGGCAGCAGCCCCAAAGGTCGAGCCCGTCGCTTCTTCTGAGGTGTTATCGTCCGCTGAAGAGCCGAAGGTCCCTCAAGAAGCGCCAGTTGTTGTGGAGCCCGAGCGGAAAGAGGAGGGGATAGATGAAATTCTAGCCTCGCCTCCCGTTCTCAAATCACCGCAAAAGCAACGGCGCGTGAGAAAGCCAGGCCCCCTGACTGAAGACGGACCGGTGACAGACGAAGAACTGGAAGAGCTGGAAGCGGAAAATGCCCGGCTCAAGCTCCTATTGAATGAGCGGTTAAAAGCGAAGCAGAATTGTTCTGAAAACTGACAGGACGTAAAACTTCGATCGTTTCAGGTGAGCTATAGGGATTAGTGATGGCTGTTACACTGTTGCACGGAATCGGAAATCTCGTTTGCGACGGCGTTGATGTGGGCATCGTCGAATTCAGCATTGCTAGCCCTGAAGATGGTCCGGATGTGACCAGGCGCGGAAAAGTGTGGGGGAATAAAAAGGCAGTTGCAGCAGCAATGAACGCCACCAAGACAGAACTTGCCGTGCCTGAATCCGGAGGCTTGCTTCTCCTGGATATTCAGGATCTGGACCGCGACGGTGGGGCGCTGTTCACGGTTTTACAGCCCGCTACCGTCTGACGACGGAACGGTCGAAATCAGCACAGGATCATCGTTTCAACGATTGGTTCAGCGACCTGTTTTCTGTACGATACGTCATTATGGTGTGCATGTGCTGTGTTGCGACGTTCATGGTCATCGTCCACATCATCTAAATCCCCGACGCTCTTCCCGGACCGCCGGGGATATGCAGACATCTCCGGTCACGTTATCGGTGATGTTTACACGCGGCGGATCCTATCAAGCACGATCTCAAATTTGAAGTGTGCAGGAAACAATATCCGAAAACACGCATCGGGAATTTGGTAGGCGTCCGGGGTTGCGTGTCCAGGAATCGGATAGTATTGCGGTTCATTCACCGTTAGAGCCTATATCGATTCACAAAATGCTCAAAACTACTTCGCATCATGCGGATATGAGTCATCGTGAAAGAAAAGGGTTCTGGTGCCGAAATGCTGTTATTAGCAGGCGCGTTATTCTGGAACCGATGGGACAGTAATGCATCCTAGGCGCGCAACCAGCTTATTTCATTTGGTCGAGACAATACCGACGCTGCTTTCTCGAAGAAGTCATAGCGGTGAGAAACATTGCATCGCCAGTTAACCGGATATCGCTTTGGTTGGAGTCAACCATTATAGAACCGAGCGCAGGTCTGTTTGAACGAAGTCGTCTCCTACATAGAGCAAGGGACAGCCATGCTCGTGAGCAACTTCATAGGAAAAGCAGTCACCATAGTTGAGCGAAGCTGGGTGAATGCCTTTGCCCCATCTGGCGTAAGCGTTGGCGACCCGGCGTGCGGAAGCGGCTGTCACGGATACGATTTCGAAGCCGAGCCCGGAAATCAATGCGTCAACCTCTTCACCGACATTACGTCGCGCAGCAACAATGAGGGCTTCAGTAACTGTTCCTGCGGAAATCAATAGCTCATCAGACTGTTCGATTGCCGTCATGCAAGCTTCGCCTTTGGGCTCATTGAGCACGATCGCCATGAGCGCGGATGTATCGACGGCGATCATATGGGCATCCCATCGTCGTCATAAAGAAAGTCCTGACTACGCGCAGCATTAGCCCCGGGTAATGCTTTCGCCGCCGCCGTTGCCCTCACCCTTTCCATCAGTGCGCGTCGGCCCTTGGGGCCGGGTGCTGTCGCAACGGCTACAAGCCGTGCGATCTCATGGCCGCGACGGGTCAAAATGACTTCATCCCCGGCTTCCGCTCGCTTTACCAGTTCGGTGAGCTGGCCTTTCGCGTCACTGACAGATACGCGCATGGTCCACGTTCCTTTGTGTTTCGCACATACTTAGCATAATAAATGGTCCATATTATGGTCCATGTCAATATTGACCAGGCAACTGATATTGAATCTGATGGGTTGGTCCCGAACATTACAGCCTATGAGGACGCATCATTTCCAGCGCATCGATTACGTATGCTTGCCGCAAAAACAACATGCAAGGACAGATGGCGGCAAATTATAAATGAAGTCGAACGCATTCGAACGAAACATCGTCTGACTCTTCAGGAAGGTGTTTCAGAAGCGCAATTCCGTGAAATGACCGAAGTAGGCGTACGTCTTGTCGTCCCGGCTGGAATCCATGACGCCTATCTGCAAGCGGTGCGCCCACATCTGATCACGCTCGAGGAATTCATCGGAGATGTTCGCACGCGTGACAGCGGCAGTCACTATGCTACGTCCGCTGCTAGGAAGTATGACAGTCATTTGTCCTCCTTACTGGTCGCAAGACCCGTTACCGTAAGACCATAAACGAAATGAGCCGCGGGAATGCACGTGGATTGCCCGATCTGGCATGATGCGTTCAAGCTAATTGCATTGTTGCGCCATGGCATCTCGGCATCTTTATTGATGATGCCGGAACATAGGCCTGCTTGGGTGGATTATGTTTTGGGTGTGGATTAAAGCAGAAGCCAGATGTGATCCGCTTTTCTCTGATGTAACGGATATGTCCGTGAGAATATGGGGCGTGGGGTATTCGGATTGCGGGCGGTTGAGTTGTTTTGCGGGGCAGGGGGCATGTCCCTTGGGTTGAAACGTGCAGGTATCGAAGTGGTCGGGGCATATGATGCCTGGGATCCCGCCGTTGAGACCTACCGTCATAATGTCGGGCAATATGTTCACAAACACGACCTGAAAGATATTTTCGCTGTTGCGCCTGCGATAGCCCGAATGGCCCCGGATCTGATCGCTGGCGGACCGCCATGCCAGGATTACTCGGTTGCGGGCAAGCGGGTGGAAGGAGAAAATGCGTCGTTGACGCGGGCTTTTGCAATGCTCGTCTGCCTCGCCAGACCACAATGGTTTGTGATGGAAAACGTTCCACAGGCAGCCCGCTCCGAAGCGTGGGCGGATGGGCGCAAAATGCTAGTGAGGGCCGGATACGGATTGAGCGAGTGCAAGCTGGACGCTTCCTGGTATGGTGTTCCACAACTCCGCAAACGTCTGTTCGTTATCGGACGTCTGGGAGAACGGCATGGGTTCCTCGATTCAAGCCTCGTTAAGGCGCGATCGGAACGCCAGACGGTCATCCGCGACGTATTGGATATTCCGGAAGGCTGGGTCTATGCGCGGCCTTTTCGCGCCGGACGCGGAGTTCGTGGTATCCACGAACCGTTTCCAACCGTGACGCGCACAGCTTGGGAACGGCTGACGGATCGCTATCTGAATAATCCCCATCCTGCAGATCCGGTTCCAGCCTCGCAGGCAGCAATGCTGACGACACTACATCTGGCGATGCTACAGGGGTTTCCGGATGACTGGCAGTGGAAAGGCGCGACACGACAGGACATTCATCAAATGATTGCCAACGCCGTGCCCTCCCCACTGGCCGAAGCGATCGGTTGTGTCATCCTCGCGCGCGAGAACGGTCAAAGCATTCCCGAAGTTGAAGGCCGCTTCATGAACTGGCTGATGGAAACCGGACGCTCGCCCCAATCGGCACGCAATGTCAGGTCGCAGGTCAACCGGGCGCGCCGTCTTTTAGGAGGACGAACATACTCCGATATAGGGCTGGAATTGGCCCGGCTGGAACTGAATGCCGAATTCGAAACACTGACGGTTCGCACGAGATCGGATCTGCGTGCCGCTCTTCGTCTTTATGCAGAGTATCTCGATCGCAAAGGCAAAGCCGCCCATTCTCGCATCGCGAAGATTTCAAGAATGGCTGCTTGAGGATACGTATTCATCGAGCGTCGGTACCGAAGGCTGGAGCAATTCGGTTGTCCGTTGCAAAGAAGTCAGGCGACTTCCTCATAACCGCGTTTGCGACGAACCGCGACAAGTCTACGAAGAAGTGCGTTGGCGGATGCTTCGTCCAGAACTGTTTGTTGCACGGATTGTCCAAATGTCCCGATCTGCCCCCAGGAACGCATGACGCACCATTCACCGAATAAATTCGGTTGAACCGATAAGGTGTAGAAGCGCTGCATGTTGTTGCGTGGATCGATTTTACGAAAGTGTATCGGAAGCGAAGACTGGTTCAACATATCAGCAGAATCCGGCATTCCGAGGGGAGCGTCCAACGCATTTTATGAATCGATCCGGGCTGATCGATTCATCCCGTTGATGGTAAGCGCGCATTTCTAGGCACCTTTTCTGGCTAACGAGATTGAGGCAAAGGGTGTCCACCGATAGAAAGGGTGGAC